>NZ_DCLI01000079.1:0-131484 GCF_002320975.1 Clostridium sp. UBA1652 | reverse complement strand
TTTAGTTTTGCAACAGCCCCTTTTATTTAGTCGAAACTTCAACCGAAATTTGAGTTACGTAGTTTTCATATCCCTTAACACTAATCTCATCTAAAATAAATTCCTCAAAAGAATACTGTCCAATTTTCAAATTTAATTGGTTTAAAAATTCTATTATCTTTTTGTAAGTAGAGTTTATTTCTTTATAATCACCTTTATGAAAGGCTATGCAATAAAGCCCCCTAGGTTTAATAAAGGTATGAGGAAGATTTTGTTTGGATGACAATTTGGTGTATAGATAAGAGTAGTTATCTTTAATTCCAGCCAAAATATTTTTTTTACTTATAATAGCCCCTATGGAGTATCCAGAATTAAGATGGTTTAAATTACAGTAATTCATATGTTCTGAAATGATTTTTAAATATTCTTTATGGCTCACATTTTCTATGGATTTACTTAAAACTAAGTATTCTTCATCAGAAGATTCTATACTAATTTTTGAATAATCCATATCACAAGCTTTTTTAGTTATAGAAATTTTAGTTTCCATAAGTTTACGCATTCTTTTAAGGGTTTCTATATCTTTATCAACCTGTAGAATTTTTTCTTCAAATAAATTAATTAAAGCTTCAGGGGTTCTATTATCTAAATAAGTTTTAATTTCTTTTAAAGGCATGTTTATTTCTTTTAAAATAGTTATTACATTAAATACATCAAATTGGGGATAAGAATAATACCTATATCCATTTTCATCTTTTACATCAGGGGAGAAAATACCTATATCATCATAATGAAAAAGAGTTTGTTTTTTTACATTGCAAAGTTTAGCAAACTCCCCTGTATTAAAATATTTATTCAAATTTTCATTCATATTTTTTTCACCTCTTGACTATACGGTAACCGGATACCTTATTATTATATAATAGCGATATAATAATAGCATTTCAAGAAGGAGTATTTATAATGAAATTAATATTGAAATACATGAAGCAATATAAATGGTTAGTAATTCTTAACATAGTATCAGTGTTCGGTTTTGCGCTTGTAGAATTGGGAATACCAACTATAATGTCTAAGGTCATTGATAATGGAATAACTAATAGTGATATAGATTATGTAGTAAGGGTTGGAAGTATGATTGTTGTAATTTCAATTTTAGGAACCATAGGAACAATTTTATTAGGTTATTGTTCTTCTAAAATTTCAACCAGTATAACTAGAGATATAAGGAATGATATTTTTATAAAATCTCAGGAATTCTCCCATAGCGAATATGATAAATTTGGGATATCATCAATGATAACAAGAACTACTAACGATGCTTTTCAAATACTACAGTTTACAAATGTAGTACTTAGAACAGCGCTACTTACGCCTGTTATGTTTATTGTAAGTTTGATTATGATAGTTAGAACAAGTTTAAGTTTATCTGTGATTTTAGCAGTAACTGTCCCATTTATAGTGTTGGGAGTCCTTATAATAGCAAAGATATCACATTCTATTTCAGAGGAACAACAAAAAAATATGGATAAGTTAAATAGAATATCAAGAGAGAATTTAACAGGAGTACGAGTTATAAGAGCTTTTGGAAATGATGAATACGAAAAAGAAAGATTTGAAGGAATAAATAATACCTATGCTGAAATATCTAAAAAATTATTTAAACTTATGGCTATTTCTCAACCTGCTTTCTTTGGATTATTGAACATGGCAATTTTGGCTATATTTTGGATATCAAGCAATATGATAAGTTCTCAAACATTACAAGTTGGACAACTTGTAGCTTTTATAGAATACTTATTCCATGCAATGTTTTCTATAATGTTATTTTCCATGGTGTTTATAATGTATCCAAAAGCACAGGTGTCTGCTAACAGAATTGAAGAAATTTTAAATACAGAATCTATTATAAAAAGCCCTAAAAATGGCGTTTTAGAAACGGAAACTAGAGGATTAATTGAATTTGATAATGTTACATTTATTTATCCAGAGGGAGAAGAACCTGTTTTAAAAGATATATCATTTAAAGCTGAAAAAGGACAGAAAATTGCGTTTATAGGTAGTACAGGTAGTGGTAAAAGTACACTTATAAACTTAATTCCTAGGTTTTATGATGTTACAAAAGGAAGCATAAAAATAGATGGAGTAGATGTCAGGGAATATGATTTAAAAGCATTACGTAACAAGATTGGGTTTATACCTCAGAAGACCTTACTATTTACAGGTACTATAGGAAGTAATATAAAGTTTGGAAAAATAGATGCAGATAAAAATGAATTAGAACATTCAGCTAAAGTAGCTCAAGCTTACGACTTTATAAGTAAAAAACCTAGAAAGTTCGAGGAAGTAATAAGTGAGGGGGGAAAAAATGTATCTGGTGGACAGAAGCAGAGGTTATCAATAGCTAGAGCTCTAGTTAGAAAGCCAGAGATTTATATTTTTGATGATAGTTTTTCAGCTTTAGATTTTAAAACAGACGCAATTCTTAGAGAAAAATTAAAGGCAGAGGTAACCGATTCTGTGGTTCTAGTTGTAGCACAAAGAATAGGGTCAATACTTGATTCTGATAAAATCATAGTTCTAAATGAAGGAGAAATAGTTGGGACAGGAACGCATAAAGAACTTTTAGACAACTGCAAGATCTATAAGGAAATTGCATTATCCCAACTTACAGAGGAGGAACTTAGAAGATGAAAAAGTTAATGTTTATAGTAAAGAGAGTTTCTTTCTTTGTAAAGCCATATAGAAAATCTTTTATAGGAGCCATTTTATTTATAATAATGGCGGCTATATGTACTGCTGTATCACCTAGGGTAGAAGGACTTATTATAACAAGTCTATCAGAAGATTCTGCTAATATATTAAGGGGGGTAACGGGTGCCTCTATTAACTTTGAATACGTAATAAGAATATTATTAATATTGTTTATTATATATGTTTTTGGACCAGTGACTTCTTATCTGGCAAATGCTCTTTTAACTGATGCAATTCAAAATACTATGAGAGATTTAAGAGACGCAATTCAAAATAAGATTAGAAGACTGCCAGTAAACTACTTTGATAAAAATACCTATGGTAATATATTAAGCCGCATTACAAATGATGTTGATAGTGTATCTAATGCCCTTCAACAAAGTTTTATTCAAGTGGTTAATTCAATATTATCAGTAGTATTTGCTGTTAGTATGATGTTTTCTCTTAATATAAAGCTTGCACTTATAGCTATAATAATAATTCCCTTAAGTTATTTAGCATCTAAATTTATAGTTAATAAATCACAGGGATTATTTAATAGTCAGCAGGAAGCTTTAGGTAAGCTAAATGGTAAAGTACAAGAAACATATACTGGTTTTAATGAAATAAAACTATATGGCAAACAAGAGGATTCAATAGAAGAATTTAAAGAAATCAATGAAGAACTTTTTAATACTGGGTTTAAGGCACAGTTTATATCTAGTATAATGTCTCCTGTAGTTTCATTAATAACTTACCTTACAATAGGAGTAGTTGCAGTAGTTGGAGCTATATTTACAATACAAGGATTTTTAACAGTAGGTAATCTTCAAGCTTTCATACGTTATATATGGCAAATAAATCAGCCACTTTCTCAAGTTACTCAACTATCATCAACAATACAGGCGGCTTTTGCAGCTATGAATCGTGTATTTGAAATATTAGATGAGGAAGAAGAGCTTCAAGATAAGAAGGATTCAATTAAACTTGATAATCCTGTTGGAGATGTTACCTTTGAACATGTTAGATTTGGATATAGTGAGGATAATATTTTAATAGAAGATTTAAGTGTAGACATAAAGAGTGGACAAATGGTTGCCATAGTTGGTCCTACAGGAGCGGGAAAAACAACACTAGTAAATCTATTAATGAGATTTTATGAAGTTTTAGATGGTTCTATAAAAATAGATGGTGTTGATACTAGAGATATGAAACGTGAAGATTTGAGAAGCTTGTTTGGGATGGTACTTCAAGATACATGGTTATATAATGGTACAATCCATGAAAATATTGAGTATGGAAGATTAGGTACTAGTAAAGAAGATGTTATAGAGGCTGCAAAGATAGCAAATGTGCATCATTTTATAAAGACCCTTCCAGATGGATATAATATGATATTAAATGAAGAGGCATCAAATATATCTCAAGGAGAAAAACAGCTTCTTACTATAGCTAGAGCAGTAGTATCAGACCCTAAGATACTTATATTAGATGAAGCTACAAGTTCAGTAGATACAAGACTTGAGTTACTGCTTCAAAAAGCTATGAGGAATATAATGAAAGGGAGAACAAGCTTTGTTATAGCTCATAGACTATCTACAATTAGAAGTGCTGATTTAATACTGGTTATGAATGAAGGAAATATTATAGAACAAGGAACTCATGAAGAGCTGATGAAAAAAGGCGGCTTTTATGAGAAACTTTATAATAGTCAGTTTGGAAATCAAGATGAAGAAGATGAAATCTTAAGTTTATAATTTAAAAAGGATTTTTCTAAAGTATTGAGACTTTTAGAAAAATCCTTTTATTTCACTTTAAAGTAGGTAATTCTTGAGCAAAGTTATAGAAATCATTATAGCTTCCTTGATAGTCAGAAACAATATCTCCTTGAACTCTGTTTATCACATAATCATTTATTAGATATGTTTTGATACCAACTTTAGAAGCAACTAAATCTTCTTGAACATCATTTCCAACCATCAAACATTCCTCAGCATCTTTATTGATATCTTTTAATATTTCTTCATAGAACTTAACCTGAGGTTTACAGTAATGATTTCTTTCGTAAGAAGATATATAAGAGAAATCTTCAGGTTTAAATCCAGTCCAGCTTACTCTGTGATGAATAGCTTTTAGTGGAAATATAGGATTAGTAGCTATAACAAGGTTGTAGCCTTTTGTCTTAAGAAGGCTTACAGCCTTTCTCATTTCTTGAGATTCATAACAAAACTTCTTTAGATTTAAAAAGTTATTGTCATAAAATTCATCAAATTTTTTTTTGTAAACTTCGATATCACCGTTGATTTTATTTGCGAAATCCTCCATAAAAACTTCTTCATTTAATTTTTCATCAAGATTTTTAATCATTGCTTTAGTAGAGGCCCATAGATTAGTTTCTAACTCTTTTGGATCAGTAATATCTTTAAAGTCAAGAGCTATCTCTTCAAAATATATCTTAAAAAAATTCTCCGTATCTAATGGTAAAAGTGTTCCGTCTAAATCAAATATAATAGTATTTATCATGTTAATACCCCTTTCATAATTAAATGTCCTAATATTATAATATCCTAATGTCCTAATATCCTAATATTAGGACATTAGGATATTAGGACATATAAAAAACTAAATTTTTTTAAGTAGTTAATATTTTTAAACCTCTGCTTATTAAAGCTTGTAAATCTTCATTTATCTCATCAGGCAAGTCAGAGTCAGATATTATAGTGTATTCAGGTTTTATCCTTCCAAACTCCATCAAGGATTTTTGACCAAACTTACTGCTATCTGCTAGGATATATACCTCTCTACCTGCATTTAACATTGCTTTTTTTACGTGAGCATCTTCAATTATAGGAGTCGTAAGCTCTCCTTTAAGAGAAATAGAGCAAGCAGATAAGAAAACTTTATCAACATACAATTTTTCTATATCTTTTAAGCTTTCTATACTTATGGAATTCCCAATATCGTTTCTAACTATTCCACCTATAATATGAAGATTTATATTAGGGCATTGATGTAGAATATCATAGGCTATAGTTATAGAATTAGTTATTACAGTTAGATTTTTATATCCAGAGAGTAACGGAACTATTTTAGCTACAGTGGTAGAACCATCTAAAAGCAGAGTGTCTCTTTCTTGGATAAAAGATTGAGCTAAAGAGGCAATTGATTGTTTAACATCGTTTTGAATATTTTCTCTAACAATGAAATTTTCATAGCTGTTTACTTTGTCAGGAAGAATGGCACCTCCATAAGTTCGATGAACTTTACCCTTTTGCTCCATTATTCTTAAATCTCTTCTGATTGTATCCTCAGAAACTTCAAAAAGCTCACTTAGCTCTTGAACTTCTACTCGTTTTTTATCTTTAAGCATTTCTAATATCTTTTCATGTCTTTCTTCTATAAACATAGGTACCCCTCTATAATCTTTATTTGTTCACTATTATGCGTTTTTATATATCTAATATATTATATTATTAATATTTTAATTTGTAAATGTGCATTTTGATTAATGTTTATTCGTATTTATACTTGAAGTTTAACAAAACATGTAGTAACATGTAATTATAGTCAAACAAAATTAGATAAAGAGGATGATGTATATGTTATATTTATTAGATACCGCTAATGTAGAAGAAATAAAAAGAGCTTTTGATTTATATCCAATGAGTGGTGTTACTACAAATCCGACTATAATATCAAAAGAAAAAAGAAGTTTTTTAGAGATATTAAAGGAAATAAGAGCAGCTATAGGTGAAGATAAAATGCTTCATGTACAATCTATCAGTACTAAAGCAGAAGAGATAGTTAAAGAAGCAGAATATTTAAAAGAAACTATAGGTGGAAACTTTTATATAAAGATACCTGTAATTCCAGAAGGAATAAAGGCTATGAAGATATTAAAAGCAAAAGGAATGAATATAACAGCTACAGCAATATTTACAGCGGATCAGGCTTTAATGGCAGCAAGGGCAGGAGCAGATTTTGTAGCCCCTTATGTAAATAGAATAGATAATATAAGTGGAAATGGTGTAGGAGTAGTTGAAGAGATAGTTCATCTATTTGATATATATGCTATAGACAGTAAAGTTTTAGCAGCTTCCTTTAAGAACGTGCAGCAAGTTCATGATGTTTCACTAGCTGGAGCACAATCAATAACAGTTGGTAGTGAAATAATGGATGGACTATTATCTCATCCACTAACAAAGTGGAGCGTAGATAAGTTTACTAAAGACTGGTCTGAGGTATATGGTGAAGGAAAGGTAGCTTACAACTCAAAATAGACAATAGACTAAATCCTTAATATAATTGATATATAATAAATTAATGATTTAAGAGGTATATCTAATGATGAGTGAGGATATTAAGGTAATTGATTTAGCTAAGGAATTAAGCTTACATGTTAAACTTGTTACTTCCATAAAGAGTTTTGATAACTTTAATAGTTATTTCAATATTTATAGTGAAGTTGAGGAGCCTTGTAGGAGAATAGTTGTAATAACTCCCTATGAGGAACTGGAGGAAGTATATGACGAAAATCCAGATAAACCTATCAATTCAAATGTACTTATTGATGGGAATGTATGGATTGGAGAATATCCTCTAATAACAAGTCCTAAAGATATACACATTGACGCCCTAGTGGTTTCTAAAGAATTAGCCCATAATATTTCCATAATGTTTAATAAATTCTAAGAGGAGCACTCTAATATAGTTTAGAGTGCTCCTTTTAATTTTTTAAAGCAATAATCCTAAAAAATATAATAGTACTCCTAAATTCGTAATAGCTAATTAAAGAAACCCAGTATTAGCAATAGTTTAAGGAATATAATTAATTAACTAACATTGTTTATTAATTGCAAGTGAGAATTGACTGCAAGTGCTGTGGTTGTTATAATTAGATGATGTTATAGGAAACTAAAATTAATCTAGAAAACAATATAGATATGTTTTTATTTCTAAATATTAAAAATAACGTTAAGATGAAGGAGAACAATAACTCATGGTACTTTTAAGAAAATTCTTTTCATACTACCTGCCGTATAAAAATTTATTTATTATAGATTTTTCTTGCGCTATTTTATCTGCACTTTTGGAATTAATATTTCCACTTGCTATCAGTAATGTTTTGGATAATCAACTTCCAAAGGGAGACTGGAATGTTATATTGTATAGTTGTTTAGGGCTATTAGCTATTTATACTTTTAGTGCTTTTTTAAACTACGTTGTAACTTACTGGGGACATAAATTAGGAATAAGTATCGAAGCAGATATGAGAAAACAACTTTTTGAAAAAATTCAAAAACTCTCTTTTAATTTCTTTGATAATAATAAAACCGGACATTTATTATCTAGAATGACTAATGAACTTATGGATATAGGGGAGATTGCCCATCATGGACCAGAAGATATATTTATAGCTATAATGACTCTTTTAGGTGCTTTTGGAATAATGGTACATACTAATTGGAAGTTAGCAGTACTTACTTTTCTTATAATTCCAATAATGAGTTACTTATCTATATTATTTAATCGTAAAATGGCCAAGGCTTTTGAGCAGATGTTTAAAGACATAGGAAATTATAATTCAGGTGTTGAAAATAATATTTTAGGAATGAAAGTAGTTCAAGCTTTTTCAAATGAAAACTACGAGATAGAAAAATTTAGTGAGCATAATCATAAATTCTTTTTAACTAAATGTGTGGCCTATGCAATAATGGCTTGGAATTCTGCTATAAGTTTTATTTTTACAAAACTAGTACATATATTTGTTTTGGTTTGTGGAACTTGGTTTGTAATTAATGGAGAAATGAGTAACGGTGATTTTGTTGCCTTTGTTATGTTGTCTAATGTGTTTCTTGGGCCTATAAAGCAGATAAGTGCAACTATTGAGTCTTATCCAAAAGGAATTGCTAGTTTTAAACGTTACATTCAACTTTTAGAAACTGAACCAGATGTTAAAGAAATACCAGGAGCTAAAGATGTTGAAATAGCTTATGGTAATATAAGCTATGATAATGTGACATTTACCTATGAAGGAAAGGAAGAAAAGGTTCTTGAGAATATAAGTTTAAAAATAAACAAAGGTGAAACAGTAGCTTTAGTTGGACCATCAGGAACAGGAAAATCAACCTTAACAAGTTTATTGCCAAGATTTTATGATATTAAGGAAGGCAAGATAACTATTGATGGAATAGATATCAAAGAAATGAAACTAGACTCATTAAGAGGTGGTATTGGAATAGTTCAACAAGATGTTTTCTTGTTTGATGGAACAATAAGAGAAAATGTTGTGTATGGAAAGTTAGGTGCATCAGAAGATGAGATATGGGTTGCATTAAAGCAAGCACAACTTGATGAATATGTTTCCTCATTACCAGAGGGGTTAGATACCCTTGTAGGAGAAAGAGGTGCAAAGTTATCGGGGGGACAAAAACAACGTATATCTATAGCAAGAATGTTCCTTAAGAACCCTAGAATTTTAATTCTTGATGAAGCTACTTCATCCTTAGATACCCAAACAGAAGCAGCTATTCAAAAAGCATTGGTTGATTTATCAAAAGGAAGAACAACTATAATAATAGCTCATAGATTGTCTACAATAAAAAATGCAGATAAGATTGTTGTTTTAGAGGGAAGTGGAATAGCTGAGTTAGGCACCCATGAAGAGTTAATAAATAATAATGGAGTATATAAGAGTCTTTACGAAGCCCAAAGTGCATAAAATAAATAAAAGAGAAGCTATTGTGAATAATTTTGCAATAGCTTCTTTTTATGTTAATGGTATAATATAGGCTGAATGTTATAGGTTAGGTGGTGAGAAGATGAATTTAAATACTTTAGAAGACGTAATTTTTAAATCCTCTTCTAGTTTAATAAAAAAACAGGGAGAAGAGATATTTAGAAAAAACTTAGTTTCAAACTTAAAGGGTAAAAGAATAGAAAACTTGTACCATGTTTATGGAGATGTTAAGGCTCTCAATTTAACACATAGAGTACATATAAAACTAGATATTCAAGGTAATAATTTAGAAGGTGCAAGTTGTAATTGTGAAGAATATAGAGAAATATCTAGATATAAGAAAATATTTATGTGTAAACATATAAATGCAGTTGCATATAAATTTTTAGATTCCTTATATAAAAAGAAACATGGAGAAAATAGTTACGTACAAGGGCATGATAAAGACGCCTTAGAACTTGATGTAAAAATTGAATATAAAAAGTGGGAAAAAGATGATAACTATATATTAGAGTTTAGAGCAGGTAGAAAAAATAAGATTTTAATAAAAGATTTAAAATCCTTTGTTAAAGAGTTTAATGATGAAAAGAAAAAGATGGCTAAAAAAGAAATTCCTCTTTTTCTCTACATAAAAGAAAAAGTTGATGGGCCTAAAAGTGTGGAAAATGGAAGTAGAAGTATAATAATCAAGGAAAATGAACTTAAAGCTTTCTTAAAGACTTTAGGAAAACGAAAAATATTATTTAGATATAATGGAATAGAATATAAAGCTAATATTTTAAATAAAGATTTACCATTAACATTTACATTAAAGGGAAATGAGAGAAATCTAATATTAACTACTCATAAAAATATTCCCATAGCTTTAGATGAAAATAAGGAAGTTTATTTCTTTCTTGATAACATATATGTACCATCAAACTATCAATGTGATAAATATAAGATGTTTCATGAAAGGTTCATGAAAAACAACACTATTCTTTATAAGAAAACACAAAAAAATTATAAACTGCTTTTAGAAATACTGAATTCTATTTCTGATAATGTTATGATTTCAGAAAACATCAGAAACTTGGAATCTGATCAATCAGAAGATGATAGTCCTAAATTATATGATTCATCTTCTATAAATCTAGACTTATATGAGAGAAGTGGAAGTTTGGTATTAAGTTATAACATAGATAACATAGAAGAAGATGAACTTAAAGAGGTTTTAAGAAGCTATAAAGCTGGTAGTAAGACCTATAGAATAGGGACAAAAGGTTTTTTAGATTTTGAAGATGAAGAAGTAAAAAGTTTTTTTTACTTATTAGATATATTAAATAGTGATAAAAACATCATAGAGATAGATAAAAATAAGGAAAGTTACTTAAATGTTATATTAGAAAATACATCAATGAACATCAATAAAGGTTTAGATGTTTTAGAAAGCATAAAAGATAGATTTTCTAACTTAGAAAAAAAGGAAAGAAAAGTCGGTAAAAACTTCAAAGGGAAACTCAGAAACTATCAAAAAGATGGATTTAAGTGGTTTAAAAACTTAAGTGAATTAGAGTTTGGTGGGATACTTGCAGATGAAATGGGACTAGGTAAAACAATTCAAACTATAGCCTTTCTTTCATCTGAAAAAAACAAGAAAACCTTGATAGTTGCACCAACATCACTTATATATAATTGGGATAATG
The DNA here is from genome assembly GCF_002320975.1 of Clostridium sp. UBA1652. Taxonomy (NCBI): domain Bacteria; kingdom Bacillati; phylum Bacillota; class Clostridia; order Eubacteriales; family Clostridiaceae; genus Clostridium; species Clostridium sp. UBA1652. The sequence goes on along the minus strand of NZ_DCLI01000079.1, from coordinate 120,348 downwards.
AATTTAAGAAGTTTTCACCTGATTTAAAGGTTGGGATATTTCACTCAAACGAAGTTTTGATAGATAATTTAAAAGAGTGTGATATCATACTTACAACTTATGGATTGGTAAGAAATCACATAGAAAGTTTTAAAAAGATTGAGTTTGATTACTGCATTATAGATGAAGCTCAAAATATAAAAAATTCTCTTGGAAAAAATACAAGTGCGGTGAAGGAAATAAAAAGCAAAGTCAGATTTGCACTTACAGGAACTCCTATAGAAAATAATTTATTAGAGTTGTGGTCCATATTTGACTTCATTATGCCAGGATATTTATTTCCTAGGAAATACTTTGAGGAGAAATTTATAGGAAAAGAAGATATAGAAACTCTTAGATTATTAGTTAAACCCTTTATCTTAAGAAGGACGAAATCTGAAGTCGTTAAAGAGCTTCCAGATAAGATAGAAAAGAAAATGTTTATTTCAATGACATCAGAGCAAAAGAACATATATAAGAAATATGTTAGGGATGTTAAGAAGAAAATTAAGGAGAATAAAGGCAATAAAATAGAGATTTTTTCTTATTTAACAAGGCTTAGGCAAGTTTGTTTGGATCCATCAATCTTATTTGAAGAATATAATGGTGGAAGTGGAAAACTTAACGCTTCCTTAGAACTTATAGAAAAACAAAGCAAAGAAGGTGGGAAAATATTATTATTTTCTCAATTTACTTCAGTGTTAAAGAAAATAGAGCCAATGTTGAAAGAAAGAAATATAGAATACTTATATCTAGATGGCGCAACAAGTTCTAAAGAGAGAATTAATTTAGTTGATGATTTTAATAAAAAGGACAATATAAAGGTGTTTTTAATATCCTTAAAAGCAGGGGGGACAGGACTTAACTTAACTTCAGCAAACCTTGTTATTCACTTTGATCCTTGGTGGAACCCAGCAGTAGAAGCTCAAGCTACAGATAGAGCCCACAGAATAGGGCAAAAAAATATTGTAGAAGTTATAAAGCTTATAGCAAAAGGGACAATAGAGGAACAGATACTAAAGTTGCAGGAAACTAAAAAACAACTAGTTAATGAAGTTATTACAGATGATTTTAGAGATATACACAATTTAGATAAGTTGAGCTTAGAAGAAATAATAGAGGTTATTAACAGAGACTGATAATCCGAATCTTAAGTATATGAACTTTTTCAAAATTTATGGATAATATATATAGATAACACTTTTAGAGGAAGAGTATGTATACAAAAGGAGATTTCCATATGCACACTACTAATTCAGATGGAGAATATACTCCAACTGAGGTTGTAATTATGGGTAAAGAAAAAGGTTTAGATATTATGGCTATAACTGACCATAACACTATGAATGGTGTTGAAGAAGCTATAGAAATAGGAAAAATGATAGATGTTAAAATAATTCCAGGTATGGAGTTATCCACAAGACATAAAGGCAAAAAAATTCATATATTAGGGTATTTTATGAATGATGGTTATAAAGATGAGGTATTTCAAAATTCATTAAAATATATGAAGAGCCATGACATGAAGGGGTTAAAAAATCTCATAGGGAATAAAGTCTCTATAGATTTTGATTGTATGAATAGTAGGGTTTGCACTCAAACAGGGATAGACTTTTTAAGACATTTTGGAGCAACAGTAGTATTAGCTCATCCTGTAAAAATAAAGCCTTATATATTAGAAGAAATTTTAAATATGCAACTTGATGGTATAGAGGCTATTTACTGGAAAAATTCTCAGGATGAAACTGATTATTTTAAGAAAGTAGCTAAAGAAAAAGGGTGGTTTTATACAGCAGGTTCAGATTTTCATACAGACAAAAGGCTAGATAAAAGACATGGAAGAGTTGGGGATGTATTTCTCAATAAAGAGGAAATAGAAAAATTCTTAAATAGAAATATTTGATTATTAGAAACGTAAGAATTTAAATGTTGTTAAATTCTTACGTTTTATTTTTCAGAGAGAAATTCCACAAAATGATATACTATTTTATAAATTTGAACCCTTGTTTATAAGAAATAAAGGGATTAAAATTGAAATGAAGTATGGAATTAAATGGAAGAAGGGGTTAAAATGTTAAAAAAAACTAAGACACTTTCACTTATGATTACTTTCTTAATACTTTTAGGAATGTTTTTAGTTCCTCCAATTACTACTAAAGCAGCTATTGGAACTAGTGGATTCTTAAAAACTAATGGAACATTAATAAAAGATAACTATGGAAATGGGCAAGTTGTGAATCTAAGAGGAACAAATCTTGGGGGATGGATGTTACAAGAAGGTTGGATGTCACCACTTGGAGTTAAGGATGAATGGACATTAAGAGAAACTCTTACAAATAGGTTTGGAGAAAGTACTAAAGAAAGCTTAATAAGCACCTATCAAAATTCATGGCTCACTACAGCAGATTTAGATAATATTAAAAATATGGGAATGAATTTTGTGCGTGTTCCAATATTATATTTAGAGCTTATGGACAAGTATGGGAATTGGAAAGCTGACCCTTGGAGTAAACTAGATTGGCTAGTTAGAGAATGTTCTAATAGAGGAATTTATGTTTTACTTGATCTTCATGGAACATTTGGTGGACAAAATACTTTTGATAATTGCGGAGAAGTTAATTCTGATCCACAGCTATGGAAAAATACAGAATATCAAGATAGAACAGTTAAGTTATGGGAAGGTATAGCTAATCATTATAAAGGAAATCCAGCTGTAGCAGGATATGATTTATTAAATGAACCAGATAAAGTTGGAAAAGATCAACTAAATAATTTTTATAATAGATTATATAAAGCTATACGTGCAATAGATCCAGATCATATGATATACATGGAAGCAGCTTGGGATTGGAATCAATTATATGCTCCATCAGTATATGGATGGACAAATGTAGTTTATGAAATGCATTACTATGCAATGGCTACAGGTGAATCAACTAACTGGAATGTGCAAAATAACTTGATAGATAATGCAATTAGAGGAATCAAGGAACATCAAAATATGTGGAATGTTCCAGTATATGCAGGGGAATTTTGTGTATTCCAATTTAATGATCTTTGGGAGAAATTCCTAGGAAACTTAAACTCAGTAAATGCATCTTGGACAAATTGGACCTATAAAGTAACTTCAGATTATGGAAATTGGGGATATTTCAATAAAAATACTAATGCAGTACCAGACATTAATAATGATAGTTCAGCTACTATAGCATCAAAGTGGCAGAAATTTAATACCTCAAACTTTACACCAAATACAACCTTCCAGAACTTAGTTAAGAAATATACTGCTGGTACAACAATACCTCCAGTTACTACTGGATACTCATATTTAACAGCAAGAGCTAATGGTAATATAATAAGTGCAGATAATTATGGGGATAGTCCATTAGTAGCAAACAGAACATCAGCAGGAGATTGGGAGCTTTTTAAAGTTATAAATAATAGTGATGGTACAATATCACTACAATCTAAGGTTAATAATAAATATGTATGTACAGATATAGATCAAGGTACAAAACTTATTGCAAGAAGTACATCTATTCAGCAGTGGGAAAAATTCAAGAAAGTACAACTTGCAGATGGTACAATAGCACTTCAAGCTATGGCAAACAATAAATATGTGTCTGCAGATATAAATAATGGTGCAGTTTTATATGCTAATAAAGATTCTGTTGGAGGAGCTTGGGAAGCATTTACTATCACAGCACAATAACAATGTTGAGATATAGAAAATAATTTAAAGATTATTTTCTATATCTCTTTTTTATTTTAGCAACTATGATTATATGTGATAGATATTGGTTGTTTAAATATTGAAAGTATTATAAAATAATTACAAGCAATCACAAACAATCAAAAATAAGCATGGTAAAAAATTGATACATACTTTGGCATATATTTTGCTAATAAAATAAATAGAAACACTAAATTTAGGGGGTGTACTTATGAAAAGAATAGATAAAATTTATAGTTATCTTGAAGAAAATACTGAAAAACTAACTAAAGAAGAACTATTAAACGACATCGCGTTTACTTCAAATAAAATAGCAGAAGATCTAGATATACTAAGAAATAATGTAAGCAAAGAACTTAATGAATTGTTAAGAGCTAACAAAATAATAAAAATAACTTCTAGGCCAGTTAGATTTTTAAATAAAGCAACAGTTGAAAAAATTCTTAATATTACTTTAGAAGGTGAAATCATTGAAGTTAAAAGTATAAAAGAAATGCTTGAAAATAGTGAAAAAAAAGAACCTTTTAAGTTATTAATTGGAGCAGATAAGAGTTTAAAAAATCAAATAGAGCAAGCCAAAGCTGCAATTCTTTATCCACCTAATGGTCTAAATACATTAATAGTTGGACAAACAGGTGTAGGAAAAACTTTATTTGCTAACATGATGTACAACTATGGGAAGTTTATGAACATATTTAAGGATTCGGCACCCTTTGTAGTTTTTAATTGTGCTGATTATTATAACAATCCTCAACTACTTTTATCACATATTTTCGGACATGTAAAAGGTGCATTTACAGGAGCAGATTCAGAAAAGCAGGGATTAGTTGAAAAGGCTAATGGAGGAATATTACTTTTAGACGAAATACACAGACTGCCACCAGAAGGTCAAGAAATGATCTTTTATTTTATGGATACAGGCAAGTATTGCAAAATGGGAGAAACAGAGAGGGATAGAAAAGCTAATGTGCTTATAATAGGAGCAACTACAGAAGAAACAGATTCTTATATGCTTAAAACCTTTATGAGAAGAATTCCTATAACTATAAACATCCCATCATTACAGGATAGAACCAATGAAGAAAAGATAGAGATAATAAGGCATTTATTTCTTAATGAAGCTCATAGGGTAAACAAATCAATAAAGGCATCTCCAGAAGTAGTAAAAGCTTTGATAGGAAGTGCTAGCTATGGAAACATAGGTCAACTAAAATCTAATATTCAACTAACTTGTGCAAAAGGTTTTTTAAATAGCATAAATAGTCAGGCTGATTATATAGAACTAGATTTTAAAGATTTATCTTCTAATATAAAAGATGGATTTTTTGAAATAGGTAGAGATAGAAAGCAGTTTCAGGAATTAAATTCAATTTTGGATTCAAGTCTTTATATAAATCCTGATGGATATAAGGTCATTAATGAAGGAAAAGATTCTTATGAACCTCCCTTTAATTTATATAAGCTCATAGAAGACAAGCTTCTTATATTAAAAGAAGAGGGGATGGATGATGAGTATATAAATAACTTTATAACGACAGATGTAAACATACACATAAAGAGTTTTTATAATAAGTTTGCTAAGAATAAAGAAAGTAAAGGTGGCTTACTAAAAATTGTTGATAAAGAGATATTGTATTTTGCAAAAGAGATAAAAATATTAGCTGAAAAAGAAATGGAGAGATTGTATAGTGATAGATTTGTTTACGCTTTAAGCCTTCATTTAAGCTCTCTATTAAAGAGGATAAAGGATAAAAAATATCAAGAGCAGAAGGTTTATAACTCTTCAAATGAAATGGATAAAGAACACTTTTTAGCTGTAAAAATAAGAAGCTTAATAAGTGAAAGATTTAAGATAGAGGTTCCAGAAGTTGAAGTTACTTATATTGCAATTCTTTTAAAATCAGTACAAGAAGAAAAAGGCGGGGAAGTTGGAATTATTGTAGCGGCTCATGGTAATTCTACAGCAAGTAGTATGGTTAACGTGGTAAAGAGTTTGCTTGGAAATTGTAATTTATGTGGTGTAGATATGCCATTAGAAGTAAGTCCCAAAGATATATTAGAAACAGTTATTGCCAAGGTACAAGAGATGGATGATGGAAAAGGAGTTCTGCTTTTAGTAGATATGGGCTCCTTAGCTATGTTTGAATCCACAATAACTGAAAGAACAGGAATACAGGTTAGAAGTATAGACATGGTATCTACTCCAATTATATTAGAGGCAGTAAGAAAATCAAGTATTTTAGATATGCCTCTTGAAGATATATACCATTCTCTTAAAAACTTTAGAGGATATGATGACAATTTATTTAATAAGGGTAACTTCATAAATAAAACCATTATAACAGTATGTTCCTCAGGGAGGGGGACTGCGGAAAAGCTTAAAGAAATAGTTGAGAAAACTGTAATAAGTTTAACTGGTGAAAATATTAATATCATTCCAGTAGGCGTAAAAGAACTTGATAAAACTATTAAACAATTTAAAAAGGAAAATATATTAGCAGTAATAGGAATAAAAAAGCCAACAGAGAATATTCCCTTTATTTCAGTAGAAAAACTTTTAGGTGCTAATGGAGAAGTGATGTTAAGAGAAATTCTAACTAACAATAACTTAACTATAGTAACCGAAGATAAAAATCTAGTAATAAAAGACTTATGTGAAAATAGTTTAGTTGAATTCCTGACTTATTTAAATCCACATAAGATAATAGGTATATTGTTAAGATTTATAGTAGAACTAGAGAAAAATCTTGAAATGGAATTAGATAATAGCATGAAAATATCATTAATTAGTCATGTTGCATATGCCTTAGAAAGAATGATTATAGGAGAGGGACTAATGTATAGTGATGAAAAGGATGGATTTAGTGAAAGAGTTATAAATGCAGTAGATAATTCCTGTAAGATTTTTAATAAAAATTTAAAGATAAATCTAACTGATGATGAAAAATATTATATTTGCAGAATTTTAGTTGAGAAGTATCAAAAAGCACTTTTATAAATATGAACTTGTATCAAAACTAAAAGTTTTGTATCAAAGATATCATATTTACTCAAAAATGAAGCTCAAATATTAAGAATTAAGCTAAGTTATGCACAAAAATATTCTAATACAAGAGATTGGCACGGCAATTGCTATATTAAATGGTGTAGAAAGAAATAATGGAGGTGACAAATATGGTAGCAATAATAGTAGGAACTCATGGAGAATTTTCAAGAGAAATAGTTAAATCATCAGAAATGATATTTGGAAAACAGGAGAATATACAGTACGTTACTTTTAATCCTGGTGAGAGTGCAGATGATCTTATAAATAAATATGAGAGTATCATGGAAGAGTTAGATTATAAGGATGGATTGCTTTTTATGGTAGATCTATTTGGAGGAAGTCCATATAATGCTGCAAGTAGAGTAGCTGTTAAGGAAGAACATATTGATATAGTTACTGGTGTAAATCTTCCCATGTTATTAGAGGTTTTTGCAGTTAGAGATTCAATGAATATTGAAGAGTTAGTTAAGGTTGCAGAAACGGCGGGAAATATGGGAATAAAAAGTTTTAAATCAAATTTTGTTAACATAGAGGAGGAATTATAAAATGCAAATTAATTTTGTAAGAATTGATGATAGATTAATACATGGACAAGTTGCTACGGTGTGGGTTAAAGAAACAAAGTGTAATAAGATTATAGCTTGCAGTGATGAGGTTGCTCAGGACAAGCTAAGAAAAACCTTGTTGCTTCAAGTTGCACCAGCAGATATAAAAGCTTATGTTGTATCCATTGATAAAGCTATAGAAGCTTATAAAAATCCTAAATATAAGGATTTCAAATCAATGTTTTTATTCACTAATCCAACGGATGTATTAAGAGCAATAGAAGGAGGTGTTGATATAAAGTCTGTAAACGTTGGAGGAATGTGTTATAAAGAAGGAAAAACTCAAATAACCGGGGCGGTATCAGTAGATGAAAAAGATATAAAAGCCTTTAGAAAACTTCATGAATTAGGAGTAGAGCTAGAGATTAGACAAATCGCTAGCAATCCTAAAATAGATTTAATTAGTAAATTGGATTCATTAAAAGAATAAATATATTAGGAGGGAATAACAATGAATACTATTCAAATGATATTGGTTATACTTGTTGCAGCTATTTGTGGTATGGGTAGTGTATTAGATGAAGGACAAACTCATAGACCATTAGTAGCATGTACTCTTATAGGATTAGTTTTGGGGGATATTAAAACAGGAATTATTTTAGGTGGTACTTTAGAAATGATGGCACTTGGATGGATGAATGTTGGGGCAGCAATGGCTCCAGATGCAGCTTTAGCAAGTGTTATATCAACAATATTAGTAATAGTAGGACATCAATCTATAGGTGCAGGTATAGCAGTAGCAATACCAATAGCAGCTGCTGGACAAGTTTTAACTATATTTGTTAGAACCATAACAGTGTTTTTTCAGCATCTTGCGGATAAGTATGCAGAAGAGGCTAATTTTAGAGGAATAGAAATGTGTCATTTTATAGCTTTATTATTACAAGGTATACGTGTAGCGGTGCCAGCGGGATTAGTTGCGGCAGTAGCAGGAACAGATACAGTAACAGCTATGTTAAATTCTATTCCAGAAGTAGTAACAAGAGGTTTACAAATTTCAGGTGGATTTATAGTTGTTGTAGGTTATGCAATGGTTATTAACATGATGGAAGCTAAAAGCATTATGCCATTTTTCTTCTTTGGATTTGTACTAGCAGCATTCTTAAATATAAATCTTGTTGGATTCGGAATATTAGGAGTTGTATTTGCAATATTCTATATTCAATTAAATCCTACATTTAATAAAAGTCAAGTTGCAGCAGATGACTTTGACGAACTTTAGAAGGGGGCATTAAAAATGAGTGAAAATAAAATAACTAATAGTGATATTAAAAAGATGTTCGTGCGTTCTTGGTTTTTATTAGGTTCCTTTAATTTTGAAAGAATGCAGTCTGTAGGATTTTGCGTTACATTAATTCCTGCAATTAAAAGATTATATACTAAAAAAGAAGATCAAAAAGCAGCTTTAAAAAGACATCTTGAATTCTTTAATACTCAACCATTTATATCGGCGCCAATAATGGGTGTTACAGCAGCTATGGAAGAACAAAAAGCTAATGGTGTAGAAATAGATGATGCTTCAATAAGTGGTGTAAAGGTTGGACTTATGGGACCACTTGCAGGGGTTGGAGATCCAGTGTTTTGGGGAACTCTAAGACCTGTAGTTGCAGCACTTGGAGCTTCTATAGCAATTGGAGGAAGTTTACTTGGACCATTATTGTTCTTTGTAATCTTTAATGTACTAAGACTTGCAACAAAGTGGTTTGGATTAAAGTATGGGTATCAAAAAGGAACAGAAATTGTTTCAGATATGGCTGGTAACACACTACAAAAACTTACTCAAGGTGCATCAATATTAGGATTATTTGTAATGGGTGCATTAGTTTCAAAGTGGACAAGTATAAATGTACCATATGTACTTTCAGAATATGTGGCACAAGATGGAACAACTGTAACAACAACTGTTCAAGGGATTTTAGATCAATTATTACCAGGAATTTTACCATTAATATTGACTTTTGTTTGTATGAAATTATTAAAGAAAAAAGTAAATCCTATAGTTATAATCTTCTCATTATTTGCTGTAGGGATAATAGGATATGCATTGGGGATATTAGCATAATCATTAAATTAAGGAAGCTATCACAATTTAGTTGTGATGGCTTTTGGTGCGATAGGCAATTGCTTAAACATACATATAAGCCCTAAAAAAGTTGTTAACTTATCTTATAAAGAAAGGCTTTTTATATTCATCTTCAAGTGCTTAATAGATTTTTTATAATAAAGATAACATAGAAGTTATTATTACTTAAATTTTAAGAAGGAAATGGGGGAGTGTAATATGAGAAATTTTAAAATGGTCTGCCTTGATATTGATGGTACATTATTAAATTCTAGGCACAAAATAAGTAAAAGAACAAAAAATATCATAAAAATAATTTCTAAGGAAGAGAACATTACTGTGATTTTAGTTTCTGCTAGAATGCCTAAGGGAATACTGCCTTTTCAAAAAGAGCTTGGAATAATTGAACCGATTATTTGTTATAGTGGGTCTTTAATAATAGATGAAAAAAGAGAAGTGCTAACAACAAAAGAAATCGAGATAGAGGATATAAAAAATATCTATAATACAGCTAAAGATGAGAATATTCATATTAGCTTATATAGAGATAATGAATGGTTTGTAGAAGAAATAGATGAATGGGTAAGACAGGAAAGTGAAATAACAAAAATAATTCCTACAATAATAAACTTTCAAGAGTTAATAGAGGTATGGAGAAAAGAAAAAAAAGGAGCAAATAAAATACTATCTATGTCAGATGTAGAAAATATCTCTAGGTTGGCAGATAAACTAAAAGGAGAAAAGTTTGAAGGGCTAAATATATATCCATCTAAAACAACTTATTTAGAAATCATGACTAAGAAAGCATCAAAGACTTCTGCTATAGAATTTTTATGTAATAAGCTAAATATAGAGAAAAAAGAAGTGATAGCAATAGGGGATAACTATAATGATATGGACATGCTTCAATATGCTGGGGTAGGAATAGCTATGGGAAATGCTCCAGATATAGTTAAAGAGAAGGCTGATGATATTACAGCTACAAATGACGAGGATGGTGTTGCTAAAGTATTAGAAAAATATTTTTTTATCTGAGTTTTTAAAGATTAGTGTATAATTGAAATAATTATATATTTTAAAGGCGGGGAAATCATGAAGAAGATATTATTGTTATTAGCAAAAGGATTTGAAACTTATGAGGCAAGCGTATTTATTGATGTTATGGGGTGGAACTTATTAGATGGAGACAAAACAACTAAGATAGTTACCTGTGGAATAAATAGAGAAGTTGTTAGTACATTTGGACTTGTGGTACATACAGATATAATACTTGAAGAAGTTAATGTTGATGATTATGACGCTTTAGCAATTCCAGGAGGTTTTGAAGAGTATGGTTTTTATGAAGATTCCTATAGTGAAGAGTTTTTAAATCTTATAAGAGAATTTTATAATAAGGATAAAGTAATAGCCTCAATTTGTGTAGCTGCATTACCACTTGGAAAAAGTGGAGTTCTGACAAATAAAAGGGCTACCACATATAATTTAAATAACGGAAATAGACAAAAACAATTAAAAGAATTTGGGGTAGATGTAATTAATGAACCAGTAGTTATATATGGGAAAATAATAACTTGTTGGAATCCTTCAACTGCAATAGACGTAGCATTTAAGCTTCTAGAAATTTTAACTTCTAAAAGTAATACTGATTATATAAAAGAGATAATGGGATTTAAAAAGAATGAAAGTAATAAGTAATATAAGACTATAGATTCTGTTAAAACTCTTATTAAATTATCAAGTGGTCTTAAGATCCTTTTTTTATAGTTTAACATAGATTAATAAAAACCAGCGACTCTTTGGAGTTGCCGATTTTTATGGTAGAAGTATGATGTTTATCAAATCATTAAAATTCGAGATTCATCAATTAAGTTACCGCATACATATCTATGAAGGATATTTCTATCATCACCAATATATATAAATCTCTCTAATCTTTCTTCTAAAGTATAGTTATCATGATTTAAGTCACTGTCATCTATAACTAAAGCATCAAAATCATAACCTTTTTCAAAACTACCTACATTTCCAAAGAAACTTCCGCCACCCTTAGTAGCTAGATAAAAAGCTTCTGAGTTAGATAAAAAATCTATTTTTTTATCAGAGTTTGCCCAAAATAGTTTCGAAACCTCAATAGCATATACCATGGTTTTAAAAATAGATGATGTATGTCCACCACTTATATCAGAACCAAGGGCTACAGAGATACCTTTATCTAGAAACTTTCTAATTGGCATCATACCACTTCCAACATTTAAATTAGAACTTGGACAATGTACAGCCATTACATTATTTTTCTTCATTAATTCAAGTTCTTCATCAGTTGAAAAACTACAATGAGCCATTAGTGTAGGTTTTTGCCCAAAGAGTTTAAAGTCATTATAGACTTCTCCATAGTAATTTGAATTAGGATATAAATCTTGTACCCATCTAATTTCTCCTTTATTTTCAGATAGATGAGATTGTACAGGTGCATTATATTTTTCACTTAAATCTCCAAGTCCAGACATAAGTTCAGAACTGCAAGTTGGGACAAATCTTGGAGTTATTATAGGTTTTACAAGCTGTGAACTACTATATTTATCTAATAGTTCTTCTGTAGCTTTAAGAGAATCTTCTAAACTTTCTATAAGAAAGTCAGGTGAGTTTCTATCCATGTTAACTTTGCCAACTAAGGCACCAAGTCCTGATTTTGTAAGCATGTCTACCAATAAAGCAGAAGCTTCTTTGTGAATAGTTGCATATATAGCTATTCTAGTAGTCCCTTGTCTCCATATTTCTTTTATAAATCTTCCATACATTTTTTTTGCATACTCTAAGTCTTTGTATTTAGATTCTTCAGGAAAAGTATAATCATTAAGCCAAGGTATTAATTCTTTATCCATAGCCATGCCTAAGTTTCTGAATTGTGGCGCATGGCAGTGAAGATCATTCATTCCTGGAATTATTAATTTGTCTCCATAGTCTATTACATCCTGAGATGAATATTTTTCAGGAAGATTTTCATAAACTCCCTCAACTTTTCCTTCTTTAACAACTATATAGCCCTTATTATAAATTTTAAATTCTTTTGGTGCTTTAGTAAAAATAACATTGCCTTGATAAATTTTAATATTATTATTCATGTTTATCATCGCCCCCAAGTTATATATTATTTTTTTATTAGAAATATGATAACACTTATAGAAAAATAATTCTATTAAGAAAATAAAACAGCTCTTTAAGGATAAATTATATTCATCCTTAAAGAGCTGTTTACAATTAGTATATCTAAGCAGCTTTATGAGATACTGATGAGAATACTATTTTAAACAAAATTACGAGTATAAGCATTCCAACAGAAACTAAAGATATAACTCCACCAGCTGCGCAATTTGCATAATAGGAGATTATAAGTCCAGAAAGAATATCTACAACACTTATAATTACTGATAAAAACAAAGTTTTCTTAAAACCTTGATTAAATTGAAGAGCTGTAGCAACAGGAAGAGCTATCATTGAAGTAAGTACTAAAACCCCAACAACTCTTATAGATACTGATACTGTTGCAGCAACTAGTAGTGAAAAAATAAAATTAATAAACTTTACTTTAATTCCAGCTACTTGAGCACCTTCTTCATCAAAAGTTGTATAAAGTAGCTTATCAAAGAAAAATATAAGTACTAATATTGTAATTAAGCTTAAAATTCCAACTGTTATTAAGTCTTGAGTTGAAACTGTTAAAATACTACCAAAAAGATAGGAGTTAACATTTGATTTAATTTTGCCAGAACTCATTATAGTTATTGCTATACCGACACTGAGTGATAAAACTATAACTAATATTACTTCTGCATATTTTTTATAATAGTTCTTTAGAACTTCTATTAATACCGCACAAACTGAGGTAAAGGCAAAAGCGCTTAATAACGGATTAAATCCGAAAAGAACCCCTATAGATACACCTGCCAAAGAACTGTGAGCAAGGGTATCCCCTATCATTGAATGTCTTTTTAAGACTAAGAATATTCCTATACAAGGGCATAGTATTGATATTAATAATGAGATTATCATTGCATTTTGCATAAAACCGTATTGAAGCATTTGGTCCTCCTGAGACTAAAGTTATTACTAACAAAAAAATATATTAATGGAAATTACTTAAAAAAATCATATTGACAAGCAACTGTCCATAAGTATATTATAAGTGTAAATGCAAATGGATTGCAACAAATAATTTCTTAAGGAGTGTAAAAATGAATAAAAAATTTTTATCAGCCATGGTTTTGGCGCTAAGTGTTTCTATATTAGGAGGATGTGCTACGAAAACTAATAAGGCTGATAGCGGTAATAAAGATGACAAAGTTAAAGTTATAGTTTCTTTTAATCCATTAAAGGAATTTGTGGAAGCAGTAGGAAAAGATAAGGTTGATGTGCAAACAGTAATTTCAGAAGGGACAGAACCACATGATTTTGAGCCAAAAGCAAAAGATATGGAAGCGATAAGCAAGGCTGATATATTTGTATATAATGGATTAGGGATGGAAGAATGGGTAGAAAAAACCTTAGAAGCAGTGGATAATAAAGAATTAAGTATAGTTGTAGCATCTGATAACATAGATCCTATAAAGAATGAAGATGAACATGCTGACGAGCATGAAGAAGAAGCTGGAGAAGAACATGAACATGGGGAATTTGATCCACATACATGGTTAAGTCTGCAAAGTGCTAAGATAGAAGCAGAAAACATAAAAAATGCTTTAGTTAAAGTTGATGAAACTAATAAAGATTTTTATGAAGCTAACTATACAGAGTTTGCAGCTGAATTAGATACTCTTTATAATGACTATAAGACGAAGTTCGATTCAGTTTCTAATAAAGTGTTTGTAACTGGTCATGCTGCTTTTGGATACTTATGTAGAGATTTCGGATTAGAACAAAACAGTGTTGAAGATGTTTTTGCAGAAGGTGAACCAACTCCACAAAAGTTAGAAAAACTTATAGAGTATTCAAAGACTCATAAAGTAAAAACTATATTTATGGAAGAGCTTGCAAGCCCTAAAGTTTCTGAAACCCTTGCGAAAGAGGTTGGAGCAACTGTAGAAAAGATATACACAATTGAGAGTAAAGAAGACAACAAAAATTATATTGAGAGTATGAGAGATAATTTAGAAAAGATTTATAAAAGTCTTAAATAGAGAAAATAAAGTGTCAGAAGTCTGATTAATAGATTTCTGACACTAAGTTTTTTACAGAATAACTTAAAATAAATTGTTGATAATAAATAGAAGCTAGTATAAAATAAACACATTAATACTGTAGAAGCGATCCCCAGCTTCATCAAATCATTTGTTAAGGAATCTAATGAAGTTTTGCAAACTTCTACAGAATAGAAGTGCACATTAGCTCGGTAGAAGCGCTCCTCAGCTTCAGTCTAATCATTTAGTTAAGGAATTTAATGAAACTCTTGAGGAGAAGAGTTTCTACAGAGCAGAAGTGCACATTAATACTGTAGAAGTGATTATCAGCTTCAGTCTAATCAATTTAGTTAAGGAATTTAATGAAACTCTTGAGAAGAAGAGTTTCTACAGAATAGAAGTGCAAATCGTTTTTTAGTAATACTGGGAGGAATCATGGGAAATTATATAATTAAAAAGGTGTTAAACAACAATGTTGTAATTGCTGAAAAAGATAAAGAAGAGTTTGTCTTAGTAGGTAATGCAATAGGTTTTAATACTAATAAAGGTAAAAAGATTGAAGACAATAGAATAGAGAATATTTTTGTAAAGCAATCTGAAAAACATAAGGAAAACTTTAACAAGGTATTAGAGAATGTTAGTAGTGAAATCATAGGTATTTCTGAAGAAATAATATCCTTATGCGAAAAAGAATTAAATGTGAAATTAAGTGAAGCCATACATGTTTCTCTCCCAGATCATATTAACTTTGCAATTAGAAGAGTTTCGGAAGGCATAAATATCGAAAATCCTTTTTTAAGTGAGCTAGAAGCTTTATATCCTAGAGAGTATAGATTAGCAGAAACCTCATTAAATATGATAAACAGAGATATTAAAGTGAACCTACCTAAAGGAGAAATTGGCTTTATATGTATGCATATAAAAGCTGCTATGGGTAATCAAAACGTTAGTGATACTTTAGCATATACTAGGAAAATAGGAGAAGTTATGGAGTTTTTATATAAGCTTCTAAATAAGCCTGTTGATAGGGGAACTTTAAGTTATGTAAGAACTATAACTCATCTGAATTTTATGATTGAAAGAGTAATTAAGAAAAAATATATTAAAAATGAACTGCTTGACAACATAAAAAAAGAATACTATAATCAATACGACATTGCAATTAAGGTTGCTATGAAAATTGAAAACATATTTTCTTTAAAGGTGCCAGAAGATGAAATTGGATATATGGCACTCCATATAAATAGGATTAAAGAAATGTAATTAGTGTTACTATTAAATTAGGCACGAATTAAGAAATATAACTACAAGTATAGTTATGTTTCTTAGTTCGTGTTTTTTTGTTTTGGTATTAATTCTGTAAAAATAGGAATAATACAGAATTATATATAAATATTAATAATTTTTAGGAGGTATTATTTTGAAAAAACTTTTTTCAGTTCTTCAAAAAATAGGTAAATCATTGATGTTACCAGTATCAGTTTTACCAGCAGCTGGACTTTTATTAAGATTTGGACAGCCGGACTTATTAAACATTCCTTACATGGCTCAAGCAGGAGATGCTATATTTACTAATCTTCCAATGATATTTGCTGTTGGAGTTGCTATAGGATTTTCAGGTGGAGAAGCAGTAGCTGCATTAGCATCAGTTGTTGGTCAGCTTATACTTCAAGCAATTATAAAGGTTGCAAGCGCAGACGCAGCTTTATCATTAGCTACAAAAACTGCTTCTGAGCAAGGGGTATCATTAGATGCATTTATGCAAACTGCCGCATATGCTGATATAGTTTCTAAAACAAATATTAACATGGGTGTTTTTGGTGGAATCATAATAGGTTTAATTGCAGGTGTTTTATACAACAAGTTCCATGATATTAAGTTACCACAAGTTTTAGGTTTCTTTGGTGGAAAAAGATTTGTTCCAATAATAACATCTGTTGCAGCCTTAATTTTTGCTGCTGTTGGAGTTCAAATATGGGCTCCTATACAAGATGGAATTAACGTATTCTCTCAATGGGCAAGTTCATCAGTATTTGGTCCTGCATTATACGCAGCAGGTAAGAGACTTCTTATTCCAGTTGGTTTACATCACATGTATTATCCAACATTCCTTTATCAAGTTGGTGAATATGTATCTAATGGAGTAACTTACTTTGGTGATACAGCTAGATATTTCCATGGAGATCCAACTGCCGGAATATTTATGGCATCTGAATATCCAGTTTTAATGTTTGGTCTTCCAGGAGCAGCTGTAGCTATGATAGCAGCAGCTAAAAAGGAAAACAGAAAAAAAGTATCTGGTATGATGATATCAGCAGCTTTAGTTGCTTTCTTAACAGGAATCACTGAACCAATAGAATTTTCATTTATATTCGTTGCACCAATACTTTTTGTATTCCATGTTGCGGCAGCATTCTTATCAGGTATAATAACTAGCTTATTACAAATAAGACTTGGTTACACTTTCTCAGCATCATTTATTGACTATTTATTAGGACTTAAGTTTGCTGGACACCCTGTTCTTATATGGCTTGTAGGTATAGCTTATTTTGCATTATACTTCTTCGTATTCTACTTTGTAATAAGAGCTACTAATGCTAAAACTCCAGGTAGAGAAGATGAAAGTAGTGAAGATATAGCACCTCTTAACTTCAAAGGAAGTGAAAGAGCAGCTAAGGTTTTAGAAGCTATAGGTGGAAAAGATAACATAGAAGTTTTAGATGCATGTATAACAAGACTAAGACTTACTTTAAAAGATCCAGCGGCAGTTGATCAAGGTACATTAAAAGCTTTAGGTGCTGCAGGTGTTTTAGTTGCTGGAAGCAATGTTCAAGCAATATTTGGAACAGAAGCAGAAAAGATTAAAGATGATATCAAAGCAATAATAGCAAATGGTGGATATGTTTCACAAAAAGCTGAAACTAAGGCTGAAAAAGTAGAAGAAGTTGAAGCAAAACCAGCAGTTAGTGCAGTAGCTGAATTACTTAATCCAATTGATGGTAAAGCAGTTGAATTATCAGAGGTTCCGGATGAAGTTTTTGCAGGAAAAATGCTTGGTGATGGATATGCAGTTGTACCATCAGACAACAAAGTATATGCTCCAGCAGACGGAGAAATCAAGGTTCTTTTCCCAACTAAACATGCAATAGCAATAGAAACGCCAGAAGCTTTAGAAGTATTAGTTCATGTAGGTATTGATACTGTAAGCTTAAATGGAGAAGGTTTCACTGCACATGTAAATCAAGGGGATAAAGTTAAAAAAGGAGATTTATTACTAACATTTGATAATGAGCTTATCAAAGAAAAAGCAAAAAGTAATATAACTCCAGTAATCATAACTAACATGAATCTAGTAACAGACATAAAATTAGATTTAGGGAATAAAAATCATGGTGATAAGGTAGCAACAGTACATATCAACTAGATTTGATAGAGGCCCATCAAAGTAAATTATGCTTTGATGGGCCTTTTTTGATGGAAATATTAGAAAACCTTATAAAATCTTTAAAAATTAGCTTTATTCTTATTTTAAAGAAAAAATAAGAATAAAGGTGGTATTTATTTTGAGTAATACAAAGTTATGTGTAAAGAATCTTAATAAAAATATTGGGAGAAGAAAGATAATTCAAGATTTATCTTTTGAAGTAAATAAAGGAGATATCTGCGGATTTTTAGGTTCTAATGGAGCAGGAAAAACAACTACCATAAGGATGATTACAGGTCTTATAAAGCCAACTAGCGGAGAAATCACTATATCAGGAAAAAATATAATAAATAACAGAGGTGAAGCTTTAGAAAACTTAGGAGCAATAGTAGAGAGTCCTATATTTTTCCCTTATATGTCAGGAAGAAAAAATCTTCAAAATTTAGCTAGGCTCAATAAAGGGATGGAAAGAAAAAAGCAGCTAGAAAAAGTTGAAGAGGTTTTAGAAATTGTTGGTTTAAAAGATAGAGCTAAGGATAAAGTTAAAACTTATTCATTAGGTATGAAGCAAAGACTTGGAATTGCACAGGCTCTTTTAAATGATCCAGAGATAGTTATATTAGATGAACCTGCAAATGGTCTAGACCCAATGGGAATGAAAGAGCTTAGAGAACTTATCATTATGCTTAAGGAAACAAAAGGAATAACCTTTTTTATATCTAGTCATTTATTAGATGAACTGCAACAAGTTTGTAATAAGTTAGTACTAATAAAGGAAGGAATATTAATCTGGACAGGAACTACAAAAGAACTAATTAAGGAATCAAGTAATAGTGGAAGATTAGAAGATGCATTTATAAATATAATGACAAGAAATGAGAGGATTATTTAATGAAAAACTTATTTGTATGTGAATTTGAAAGGATATGGAGTAAAAAAAGTACTTGGCTTTTGTTTTTGTTAATTCCTTTCGTAATTTTTGCTTCAGGAAAATACTATTTATCACATAATATTGCAGTAGATCTAGCTAGTGCAGAATTTACTTCCTTTGGTAATTTTCCAGCCGCTACAATACAAGAGCAACTTATTACTTTTTTTAATGCTTCAGCACTATTAATTATTGCTTTATCTATAACAGAAGAATATAGAACCGGAGAAATAAGAATGGTGTTAATTAGGTGTAAATCCTTTGGGCAGCTATTTGTTTGTAAGATCTTTGCTATGTTTACTACTATACTTATGATGCTTATTACTTATTTTATATGTAGTTTGGTTATTGGATATTTTCTTATGCCACGGGTAGATAATATAAAGATATTCTACTATGATGGTTTTTTCACTATATCTCAAAGTTTTATATATGCACTTAAATATTATAGTTATTCATTTATAACACTTTTAGCTTTTGCATCAGTAGGAATTTTTATTGGAATTATTAGTAGAAGTATAACAACAGCTATTGGATCAGGAGTAGGATTTTTGCTATTTTCACTTATTTATCCACAGTTAGTATATATATTTAGTTCCATAAAGGGTGTGGGAACTATGAAGATTCAATTGTTATCTATTACTCATATTCAACATATGGGAATAGCAATGGCATTAGGTGAAAGGTCTCTGTTTTTGGGCTGGAGCACTTTAATATTAGTGGTTTATATAGTTGTGTTTATAACCACATCTTATGTGATATTTACAAGAAGTGATAAGAATATTTAGGAGGAGAGAATTATGAAAAATTTAGTAATTAGCGAATTAGAGAGAGTTTGGAGTAGAGGAAAAACTAAAGGGCTACTGATTTTATTTATAGGTATAACAATTTTGTGGGGATTTTTTATGAAGCAATCTGATATGGGGTTTTATGATCCTGATACTATTATGAAACTTAATTCTCTAAATTTTGGAGTTTTTATTGTTAGAGACATTCATCCCCTATTAGTTTTTGTTGTATTACCTATGCTTTATGTGGATTGTTTTAATGGGGAACATAGTTTAGGATACTATAGAAATGTAATGATTAGACCCTATAAGAAGTGGCAGTTTATAGTTTCTAAAATAATTGCTCAAATAATAGTTACATTTATTGTTGTTTTTATCATGTTTGTTCTAACAAGTATTTTAGGAGAATTGTGTTTTGATAAAGTTGATAGTACAGAGTTCTTTAAAGTATCAGGAAACTTTAGTTTTCTTGGAGCTTTTATATACAGAGCAAAGTATTATTTTGTTGAATTTGTTATATTAATTACTGTTCTTTCATTAAGTACCCTTATATGTACTATAATACCTAATGTAGTTTTGGCATTTATGAGCATAGTAGGATTTTTTATTGGAGGAATATATGTATTAGGAGATGATTTCTTTTTCTTTTTAAGTAGTGGGAAAGATATCTTTGATGTTTTAGGAAATGTACAATCTTATAGTTTTTATATAATTGTAGTATCATTTATAATAATAGGTATAACTTCAACTTTAACTTTGTGGAAAAGAAAAGACTTTTTGTATTAAATTTAAGAAGGTGATTTTATGCATGGAAGAATACTTATTTGTGATGATGAAAAAGAAATAGTTGATTTCATTGAAGATGCTTTAGTTGATGAAGGATATGAAGTAATAACAGCTTATGATGGAGATATGGCTGTTTCTATGATTAATAAACAACCAGATTTAATTCTTCTAGATATTATGATGCCTGGTAAAGATGGGTATGAGGTTTGTAATAAAATAAGAGATAAAGTAAATTGTCCAATAATATTCTTAAGCGCAAAACAAGATGAAATGGATAAGTTAAAAGCATTAGCTTTAGGTGGAGATGATTATATAACAAAACCTTTTAGCATAAGAGAGCTTAAGGCAAGAGTATCTGCTCATATAAGAAGAGATAGAAGGACCTATCAAGGAGAAAGAAGAAATATTATTTATTTTGGAAGTTTAAGTATAGATATTTCAAGTAGAGAACTTTATTATGATAATGAGAAAACAGAGGTGCGTTTTACAAAAAAAGAGTTTGATATTATAGAACTTCTATGTTTACATCCTATGCAAGTCTTCTCTAAAGAACAGATATATGAAAAGATTTGGGGATATGATGCTGAAGGTGACTCCTCATCTGTTGCTGAACATGTGAAAAATATAAGAAATAAACTACTTGTAATTAATGAGAACTTAGATTATATCTCTACAGTATGGGGAGTCGGGTATAAGTGGGAGAAAAATAAATGATTAAATATCTTTCTATTAAAAAGCAGTTTGTTTTATGTTTTGTATTTATAATTTCTGTAAGTTTGCTGTTATCAATTATAACCTATAGCGGATATTTTATAGCTATGAGCAAAAATTTAATTCTTCCAAGCAATTATTATGAGAAAATGGTTCCTGGTATCATAGATTATATAGAGTCGCAAGGAACATCAGTTTTAAATAAAGCTAATCGGCAAGAATTAGAGACTGTGATTCCTAA
Source organism: Clostridium sp. UBA1652 (assembly GCF_002320975.1). Lineage (NCBI taxonomy): Bacteria > Bacillati > Bacillota > Clostridia > Eubacteriales > Clostridiaceae > Clostridium > Clostridium sp. UBA1652. The sequence continues at coordinate 98,832 of NZ_DCLI01000079.1, read as the reverse complement.
AAACGGTATTGAATATATAGTTTTAGATAACGAATATAATCCTATATATGGAGATATAGAAAAGATATCACCGAATGAAAAGAAATCATTAGAAGAAAATGAAAGTAGATATATACACGGACAAAATATAAGTGTTTTTAAGTTTATAAAGAAAGAGGGAGAGATAAAAGGCGTCGTTTTAATAAGATATTATTTGAAGGCCACAGCAAAAAATGAAAAGTGGAATTTCTTAGTTCCATCTGATGGAGTTCTTCTATTTTCCCCATTTATATATATAAGTATATGTACATGGATATTTGTAAGAAGGTTTAGCAGAAATATAAATAAACCTATTGATGATTTAATAAATGCAGCTAAGAAGATAAAAAACAAAGATTTAGATTTTCACATGGAATATGAAGCTGATAATGAATTAGGGGAGCTTACTAAAGCTTTTGAAGCTATGAGAGATGAACTTCAAATTTCATTAAATACCCAATGGTTAATAGAGCAAGAAAGAAGTGATATGATCGCTGCTATAGGACATGATTTAAGAACACCCCTTACAGTAATTAAAGGACATATAGAAGTGCTACAAGAAAGTAACCTTGATAATAAGGAAAGATTACACAAATATATAGATACTATAGCTAATAATACCAATAGAGCTATAAAACTAATTGAGGATATGAATATTATATCTAAATTAGAGCGAATAGATTTCAAATTATCACCTAAAGATGTACACTTAGAAAATTTTGTAGAAGAGATAAAAAGTAATTATGAAGTTATATGTAAGAAAAAGAATATAAAATTTTCAGTTGATTATATGGATTTTAATGAAGAAAAATCAAATGTCAAAATAGATGTTTATAGGATAGGTCAGGTTTTAGATAATATAATATCAAATAGTAATAGATTTACGCCAGAAGGTGGGTTTATTAAGTTGAAAATTACTAATTATATTGATGAATTACATTTTAAAATAGAAGATAGCGGAATAGGATTCTCCTCGAAAGATAAAAAAAGAATTTTTGAAAAGTTTTATCAAGGAGATGAAAGCAGATCTAAGGAAAAAGGCCATTTTGGATTAGGTATGAATATAGCTAAAATTATAGTTGAAAAGCATGGTGGAGAAATTAAGGTGAAAAACAACGATGATGGTGGAGCGTGTGTTGAATTTTATATTAAAAATTCATAAAATACTATTTAAGAAAAATTTTTTTCATTTATCTTATATGATTAATTTATGATACAATTTCTAGAGATAGTGTTAGGAATAAAATAGCATATATACAGTTATTAGTTTGTAATTATATTAAGTACAAATAAAAATCGGAATCTTAGAAATAACGTCTAATTATATATAAGTGAAGGGAGAAATTTTTGAATATGCGTTTAGAAGAACTGGTAAATAAACATTATAGCCAATTAAATCAAAATGATATTCATATCTGGAGATACATAGTTAAAAATAAAAAGAGCTGTAGTAATTTAACTATAGAAGAGCTAGCAAGCCGTTGTAATGTATCAAGAACAACCATTTTAAGATTTGCTCAGAAGCTTTCATTAAAAGGTTATAGTGAACTTAAGATATATCTTAAATGGGAAACTTCTGAAGAAGTGCAGATGGAGACTGAGGCTATTAAAGTTATGTGTGATGGTTATAATAGAGCAATTAACGATTTAGCTAAAAGAGATTTTACTGGAGCTTGTAAATTAATTTATGAAGCTAATAGAGTTTTTGTTTATGGTTCAGGAGATATTCAAATGGCTGTAGCTAAGCAGCTAAAGTTGATGTTTCTACATGGGGGAGAATGTTTATATGATATTGAAGGATTATCAGTAGATGAAACATTCTTTAGTTTAGTTAATCCAAATGATTTAGTGATTTTAATATCATTAAACGGTGAATCTAATAAAGTAGTGGAACTTGCTAAAAAGATGAATCTTCTTAATGTAAAAGTAGTGTCTATAACAAAATTAAAAGACAATACATTAGCTAGTTTAAGTGATGAGAATATTTATATAACAACTTCACAAGTAAACTACGATAGCAATTATAGGAGCTTTGAATCTTATACTATTTTATATATTGTGGCTGAAATATTGTTTGTTAGATATGGTTTATATAAAAAGAATAGAAATCTTGAAAAGAAGACATTTAAAGACTTTAAGAATTAATTATAAGAAAACAGTTTGGTTATATAAGTTAACTATACTGTTTTCTTTTTTAATCAAATTAATTGACAAAAATTTATCAATTATAAAATATTAGCTGTGAAAATTCACAAGAAATGTGATAAAACACAGGTTTTGGCGTGGTAGAACTAAAAGAGATTAAGCTATTGAAAACGATATTGTTAATTGCTAGTATAATATTTGTCAAGACGTCTTGTTGATAATGAATAGGGGAGGTTTAGGTTTATTATGATGAAAAAAATTCAACGTTTCGGTGGAGCAATGTTTACTCCAACGCTATTATTTGCATTTGCAGGTATAGCTGTAGGGTTCTCAAGCTTATTTATGAATCAGGAAGTTATGGGAAGTTTAGCAGACCCTTCAGGTATGTGGTACAAATGTTGGGATGTTGTTGCTTCTGGAGCATGGACAGTATTTATGCAATTGCCGTTATTATTTGTAATTGGATTACCAGTTGCTCTAGCTAAAAAACAAAATGCAAGAGCATGTTTAGAAGCTGTAGTAACATATTTAACTTTTAATTATTTCTTATCAGCAATATTAAAATATTGGGGACAAAACTTTGGTGTAAATATGGAAGCTGCTGTAGGAAGTTCAAGTGGTCTTACTATGATAGCAGGTATTAAAACATTGGATACAGGAATGATAGGCGCGCTTATTATATCAGGAATAGTAATTTACATTCACGATAAATATTTTGATAAAGAATTACCAGAAATGTTAGGTATATTTAGAGGGTCATCATTAGTTGTTATGATAGGATTCTTTGTTATGATTCCACTTGCAGTACTATTTGCGTTTGTATGGCCACAAGTTCAAGTTGGAATGCGTTCAATGCAAGGTTTCTTCGTATCGGCAGGAAGCTTTGGGGTATGGGTATATTCTTTCTTAGAAAGAATATTAATTCCTACAGGATTACATCACTTTGTTTATTCACCATTTGTATATGATAATGCAATTGTTCAAGGAGGTACTGCGGTATATTGGCCAACACATTTAAGTGAATTTGCTACATCAGCAAGGTCATTAAAGGAAATGTATCCGGTTGGATTCTCTTTATCAGGTATGTCAAAAGTATTTGGTTCAATAGGTATTTCTTTAGCTTTCTATAAAACTGCAAAACCAGGAAAGAAAAAAGTTGTTGCAGGGTTAATGGTTCCAGTTGCGTTAACAGCAATATTTACAGGTATTACTGAACCAATAGAATTTACATTCTTATTTATAGCACCAGGATTGTTTGTAGTTCACTCACTTTTAGCTGCAACTGTATCTACAGTAGCATTTATGTTTGGAGTTGTTGGAGATTTTGGTGGAGGACTTATTAACTGGTTTGCATTAAATTGGATACCTCTAGGAAAATACCATTTTAATACTTACTTAGCACAAGTAATAATAGGGTTAATATTCTCCGCAATATGGTATTTCGTATTTAAGTTCTTAATTGAGAGATTTAATTTAAAAACACCTGGTCGTGAAAGCGATGATGAAGATGCTAAATTATATACTAAGAAAGAATATAAAGAAATGAAAGAGCAAGTTTCAGCAACAGAAGTAACTAAAAAGAATAAAAATGCTGTGAAAGCTGAATTGTTTTTATCTGCATTAGGTGGAAAAGAGAATATTCAAGATGTTACTAACTGCGCAACTAGATTAAGGATCACTGTAAAAGATAGTACTAAGATAGCTTCAGATACAGTATTCAAAGAAGCTGGGGCTCATGGGCTTGTGAAAAATGGAGATGCAATTCAAGTAATAGTTGGATTATCTGTACCAACAATTAGAGAAGAATTTGAAAATTTATTATAAAGAAAATACTTGAAAAAGTTAGTTTGATTAAATTATTGTAATGAAAGAAGGTAGTAAGATGAAAAAGAAGAATTCAGTACTTATCGCAGGAGGCGGAAGTACGTACACACCAGGAATCGTAATGACGTTGCTAGAAAATATGGATGAATTTCCTGTAAGAAAGATCAAGTTATATGATAATGATAAAGAAAGACAGGAAACTTTAGCTGAAGCTTGTAAAATAATAATAGCAGAAAAGACACCAGAAGTTGAATTCTTATATACAACAGATCCAGAAGAAGCATTTACAGATGTAGATTTTGTTATGGCTCAGCTAAGAGTTGGAAAATATGCAATGCGTGAACAAGATGAAAAGATTCCATTAAAATACGATGTAGTAGGTCAAGAAACTTGTGGACCAGGTGGAATAGCTTATGGAATGAGATCAATAGGACCAGTTATTGAACTAATAGATTATATGGAAAAATATTCGCCAAATGCATGGTTATTAAACTATTCAAATCCAGCAGCAATAGTAGCTGAAGCAACTAGAAGATTAAGACCTAACTCAAGAATAATTAATATATGTGATATGCCAGTTTGTCTTGAAGAGATAATGGCAAGAGTATTAAAACTTAATTCAAGAAAAGATATGGAAGTTAGATACTACGGATTAAATCATTTTGGTTGGTGGACAAGTATAAAAGATAAAGATGGAAATGATTTAATGGAAAAGATAAAAGAGCATGTTAGACTTAGAGGTTATACAGAAGATATACCAGCAGGTCAACACAAAGAAGAAAGCTGGCTTGAAGCAATGAGAGCAGCTAAAGAGCTTTTAGAAATTGAACCAGAAACATTACCTAATACTTACTTAAAGTATTATTTAATGGCTGATGATACTGTTGCTCATGCAAATAAAGATTATACAAGAGCGAATGAAGTTATGGATCGTAGAGAAAAACAAATATTTGAGACTTGTAACAAGATTATAAAAGATGGAACTTCAGAAGGTTGTGGAATAAAGTCTAGTGAACATTCTACTTATATAATTGATCTTGCGAAGGCTCTTGCTTACAATACAAAAGAAAGAATGCTTTTAATAGTTGAAAATAAGGGTGCAATAGAAAACTTTGATAGAACAGCTATGGTTGAAATTCCTTGTATAGTAGGTAAGGATGGATACGAACCAATGGTTATGGGTGCAATTCCAACATTCCAAAAAGGATTAATGGAACAACAAGTAGCTTCTGAAAAATTAACTGTTGAAGCTTGGATTGAAGGATCATACCAAAAGTTATGGCAGGCAATTACAATGTCAAAAACAGTACCAAGTGCTAAAGTTGCAAAATTAATTTTAGATGATTTAATTGAAGCAAATAAAGAATTCTGGCCAATACTAAAATAATATACACAAATAACATGAGTCATTGATGAGAAAATTCTATGAAAAAAAGCCACTCATCAGTGGCTCAAATATTTAAATGCAGATATGATGTTAATGATAAAGGAGTAATTTATGTTTAAGTTTTTTAAGAAAACAAGCTTGAGTGAGTTAATTAAAGCACCTATATCAGGTAAATGCATTCCATTAGAGGAAGTGAAAGATGAAGTATTTTCTTCAAAGATGATAGGTGATGGGATTGCAATTGATTCAACAGGCGATATAGTTTATGCACCAGCAGACGGAACGATTGCAACAATTGTAAATTCAAAGCATGCAGTTGGAATGCAACTTAACAATGGAGTGGAAATATTAATTCATGTTGGACTGGAGACAGTTGAACTAGAAGGAGAAGGATTCACTTTACTTGTAAATGTAAATGATAAAGTAAAAGAAGGAACACCACTTATTAAAATTGATAGGGCTTTTATTGAATCTAAAGGAATGAGCTTAGTAACCCCAGTTATTATTATAGAAAGTGAAAAATATGATATAGATAAATGTGCAATTGGACAAGAAGTATATGGAGGGAAAAATACTGTAATTGAATATAGAGTGAAATAAAGTAGCAATATATAAGATTTAGGGAGCTAATAAAGTGGAAGATAGAAAACAAAAATATTTATATACAGTATTATATGTATTAATATATATAGCTTTTTCGTTTGCTATGACGCAATTTACACCATTTTTATCAAAGTTAGGATATGACTCAATGGAAAGAGGGGTGTTGTTATCATCATTTGCAGTGATGACTATAATACTACAATTATTATTTGGGTTTTTATCAGATAAATATCAAACAGTAAAAAAGTTTATGGTAGTTGCTTTATTAATATATGCAGTTTCATCCTATATGTTTTATTCAAAGGAAGTACAAAACTTCATCTTTCATATGATTGTGATTGCAATTAGTGGAGGACTTATTAATACTTGTTGTGGGCTAAGTGATACATGGATACTTGGAAATACTGAATATTTGAGAAGTCGTTTATCCTTTATAAAAGCATTTGGATCAATTGGTTGGGCGGTAGGAAGTATTATATTACCAATAATTATTTATAGATTTGGGTATGTTGGTCTAGGTAATGGGATATTGATATTATGTATATTCTCATTAGGAGTGATATATTTTATAAAAGATGTACAAGGCAGTAGTAAGGATATAGAAAAAGCGGGATTAGATGATATAAAGGAACTCATACTGAATAAAAAATATAACTTATTAGTATTTGTCCTTTTCTTAATGTATTGTGTTATTGTAACAAATAATAGTGCAGTTGTAGATAAAATGCTTATTTTAGGAGCTACAGACTCACAAATAGGTTACAAGTGGTCTATTCAATCTGTTATTGAGATTCCAACATATTTATTTGGAGGATATCTTTTGAGGAAGTTTAATCACTATTCTTTATTAAAGACTTCAGCAATTGCATTAACGATTCAGTTTTTATTATTTGGATTTAGCAGTAGTGTAGTTGGAATTATTATATTAAGTTTATTTCAAGTTCTCACAACACCACTATTATTGATTGCTTCAAAAAACTTAATATTTGAATTAACTAATAATAAGATGAAATCTACAGGACAATTATATGCATTAAGTATTTTCACAGGACTGTCTTCGCTTTTAATACCAACTTGTGCAGGAGCAATAACGAGATATTTTAGTGTAAATGTAACACTGTTTATGGCAGCATCTTTATCAGCTATAGCTTTCTCATTGATTAATATTTTAAAGAGGATGAACTAAAAGTTTACAAATTCCCTATCTTATATAAAATTATAAGGTAGGGAATTTTTATGTGTTTTAAAGATAGAGAATCAAATGGACAGGCTGTATTTTAAAATTGCAATTATTTTATGATATAATAATGAAGCTATAGAACTTAATAAATATAAGTATAATAAAATAATCTTATATACAAAGATTAAAACAATTGGAGTTGATTAAGTGGAATTATTCATATCAGATCTTGATGGTACATTGCTAAACAGTAATAAAGAGATATCAGTTTATTCTAAAAAAGTGTTAAATAATTTAATTAATGAAGGAATTAATTTTACAGTAGCTACAGCTAGAACACCTGCTACAGTAATAGATATTCTTGAAGATTTAAACATTAAATTACCTGTAATTCTCATGAATGGGGTTATAATATATGACATTAATGAAAAAAGATATATTAATATAGAATCAGTTGAAAGGTCTTTAGTTCATGATATACTAAAGGTTTTTGAAAATAATAAAAAAAGTCCTTTAGTGTATGGAATTAATGATGATGAGCTTTTGGTATATTATAAGGAATTTGTTTATGAAGTAGAAAAGGATTTTTATAAAGAAAGATGCAACAGTCCATATAAAACTTTTCTTAAGGTAGATGAGTATATTGAATCTACTAAGAATTCAAAAATAATAAATTTTATAGCTTATGATAAGCTTGAAGTTATAAAAAATATATATGATGAACTTTCAAAACTCGAAGGAATAACAGTTGATTATTATGAAGAGATATATAGAAAAGGCTGGTACTATTTAGATGCCTATAGTTCTAAAGCATCAAAAGCTAATGGAATAAAATTTTTATCAAGGTACGTACAAACAGATAAAGTAATATGCTTTGGAGATAACTTAAATGATATTCCTATGTTTAAGGTATCAGATGAAAGTTATGCAGTAAATAATGCTAATGATGTTTTAAAAGATATGGCTACTGCAGTAATAGAAGGTAATAATGATGATGCGGTTGCAAAGTTTATTGAGAAAAGAGTAAGAAAAGGTATATAGTTAAATTTAGATCTAAACTAATATAAAAGATATACTAATAATACCATAAATAAAAAATAGCATTTTATCAGCAAAAGCTTTGAAAAAAACTTAAATTATTAATTATTACACAAAACTATTGAAATATTTTGATATTTAAGTTTATAATATAAAAATATAGATATAGTTAAAGATGATGATGAGAAAGAGTACATGTGGAAAACTTTTAAGAGAGCTGAAGAATGGTGGAACTTTAGTAAGGGGTCTTTATGGAAGCAGTCTTTGAATCTTACATTGAGAACTTAAGAATTATTCTTAAATTAGATGTCAACGTCGACCTCACGTTATAGAGGATAGAATATTAAAAGTATTCTAACTGAGTGAGCAATTTATTGCTTATTAGGGTGGTACCGCGGAGTAGAGTCTTCGTCCCTTTATTGGGATGAGGACTTTTTTTATTTAAAAAAATTTGATAAATAGGGGGCATTTTAAAATGGATGAAATTTTAGAGATTTTAGAAAAGAATAGTAGGTATACAGATGAGCAAATAGCTGTTATGGCGGGAAAAACTGTAGATGAAGTAAGAGATGCCATAAAAGATTATGAGGAAAGAAGTATAATAGCTGGATATACTACTTTAGTAAATTGGGAAAATACAGGAAAAGAAACTGTGACTGCATTAATTGAAGTAAAGGTAACTCCTCAAAGAGGGGAAGGTTTTGATAAAGTTGCAGAAAGAATATATAAGTTTTCTGAGGTTAAAGCTTGTTATTTAATGTCTGGAGGTTTTGATTTAACAGTAATAGTTGAAGGAAAAACAATGAAGGATGTTGCTATGTTTGTATCTGAAAAACTTGCAGTTCAAGAATATGTTTTAAGTACAGCTACACACTTTGTTCTTAAAAAATATAAAGATCATGGAACAATATTTAAAGAAAAGCAAATAGATGATAGGGAGGCTATATTTATATGATTTTAGAAAATATGATATTGGATAATGTTAAAAATATGCCTCCATCAGGAATAAGAAAATACTTTGATATGATAAATGAGATGAAGGATGTTATTTCACTTGGAGTAGGGGAGCCTGACTTTGTAACTCCTTGGAATGTTAGAGAAGCTGGAATATATTCCTTAGAGCAAGGACATACACATTATTCTTCTAATGCAGGGTTTGTTGAACTTAGACATGAAATTTCAGGTTACTTAAATAGAAGATTTAATTTAAAATACAATCCAGATGATGAGATAATAGTTACTGTAGGTGGAAGTGAAGGAATTGATATAGCACTAAGAGCTTTAGTTGGACCAGGAGATGAAGTTATAATTCCAGAACCAAGTTTTGTTGCTTATAAAGGATGTACTGCTTTTACTGGAGCAACACCTAAGGTTTTAAATTTAAGAGCCGAAGATGAGTTTAAATTAACTCCTCAGATGTTAGAGGAAGCTATAACTCCAAAAACAAAGGTGGTTATAGTTCCGTTTCCGAATAACCCTACAGGTGCAATAATGACAAGAGAAGAACTTGCAGGAATAGTTGAAGTTTTAAAAAATAAAGATGTAATAGTAATATCTGATGAAATATACGCAGAGCTTTCTTATGGAGAGGAACATGTTTCAATAGCATCTTTTCCAGAAATGAGAGATAAAACTCTTGTTATAAATGGTTTTTCAAAGGCATATGCCATGACAGGGTGGAGACTTGGATATGTTTGTGGTCATCCTATTTTAATAGAAGCTATGAAGAAGATACATCAATATGCAATAATGTGTTCACCAACAGTTGCTCAATATGCAGCTATTGAGGCATTAAAAAATTCTGATAGTAGTGTTAGTAATATGGTTAAGGAATACAACAGACGTAGAAGAGTTTTGGTAGATGGATTTAGAAAGATTGGATTAGATTGTTTTGAACCTTTAGGAGCTTTTTATGTATTTCCAAGTATAAAATCAACTGGAATGTCATCAGATGAATTCTGTGAAAAACTTCTTATTCAAGAAAAGGTATTAGTAGTTCCAGGAAATGCATTTGGGGATTGTGGAGAAGGTTTTATAAGAGCCTGTTATGCATCATCCATGGATAATATAATAGAGTCCTTAAAAAGAATTGAAAGATTCGTTAAAAATAATTAAGTATAGAATATTTAAAACTGAGATTATTGAAGTTAATCTCAGTTTTTCTGTTTAGAAGTTGATATTTGAAACTGATTTGTTTTCCCCATTTTATAGGCTAATTCTATCATGGACTTTTCTTCATAAGTAAGTTCCCTTGAAAACATCTTTTCAAACTGATTAAATAAGCTATCTTTATCAAGTTTAGTTTTAGGCTCAGTATTTCTAGAGTTATTATAAGAATAACGTGAAATAAGTTTATTTAAGTTTGAAGAAGAGCCTTCACCAGAATTAGATGAGTTGATTTTTTTAAAGATTTCTGCTGTATATAAAGCATCATAAAATGCATCATGAAAATTATTGCTAGTAGGAATATCAAATATTTCAGTTGCAGAACTCAAACCTATATTCATTCCTTTTTTAAAGTTAAGTTTATTAGAGGCATGTCTTTGGACGTTTATATATAGTTTTGGAAGGAGAGATACATCTAAACCATGATAAAGCGTATTTCTATAAAGTTCTTTTATATCAGATACTCCCCAAACACATAGTACGCTTTCACCATCAAAAAGTTTAGTTAAATCATTAAAAACATCTTTAAAGGATTTTGAAGATGATAAGTTATTCATTGATATACCTGTTAACTTTTCCACATATGGATTTAAAGTTGTATATAGTTCAGGTTTAATAAGTGAATTCATGGTAGATATAGTATTAAAGTGGTCGTCTAATTTAATTAAACCTATTTGAATGATTTCAAAAGGCAATTTATAATTGATTTCATTTCCTGAAGCGTTAAGAGCTTGATTAAATTCTAAGTCTATTATTATATAGTTCATTTCTTTACTCCTAAAAAACATGTATAAGATTAATATTAACTTATTAAAATATCTTTATGTAAGTCTTATAGTATTGATAATAATATAGTATTAAGTTATAATTCAATAAAAATATAAACATAATTGGAGGATAACTATAGAATATGTTAAAAATCTGGGGAAGAATAATGAAAAATGGCAAGATAATCAAGGATGATGTTGTTTTTTCAGATATAGATGGGACTTATCAAGAGAATTTAAAGCAATGCTTAATTCAGTTATGTGATAAATTTGATATCTCAAAACCTTACTGGTTACCTATAAATTTAGATCAATATAATCAAAGAAGCAAAACAATATTTAATGAACATAATTTCATAGAAGATATTGATTTTGATAAATTTGTCATTCAAGAAATAGATGATAAAAAATAACAAACGTTAAAAAGATGTATCATATAAAAACATTTGTGTTTTATGATACATCTTTTTATATTTAAGCAGCAATATTTAAAAACTCATTTATTGATATTGAATATTGGGCTTCAACCTTAAAATCTTTCTCTTTTTTAAATCCTATATTCTTAAAAACATTCATGGAACGATGATTTTTATATTTGATTTTTGCAATAACTTTATCTGCCCTCCAGTGAAAAAATGAGTGTTTTAATCCTTGGAAGATTGCATTTGTACCAAGACCCATACCCCACTTTTCTTTTTCTCCTATAACGATAACCATTTCTACAACCTTTCCTTTAGGAATAAGTTTAAGAAATCCAATTGGAGAATCATCACCTATAGTTAAAATAAAGAAACTTCCATTTTGACTAAATAAATGAGTTAAAACAGGCAGGTTCACCCTGCTCATGACTTGTCTAATGCTATTACCTACATTCTGATCTTCATTTAGATATTGAGTTACATCTGAATCCTCTAACCATTTTATAAGTTCAAAGGCATCTGATGAAAAAACTTCCTGCCGTAATAGCACATTACCAGCCTTCATTAATACATCTCTCCTTAAAATATAATAAAAAACCTATAAAAATAGGTTTCCACTTATATGGAAATACTATCACCAAAATTATGATTAGTAAAATAGATAAAATAGTGTTAGGGAAGTTTAACTTCGGAAGTTAGCATATATCTTAACTTATCTTCTAAATCAGTACTGCACTATAAAGATAGATGATTTATAAAACGAAAAATAACAAATCATAAAGAAAAATGTTTATTTTATTAAAGAATATTAAGAAAATTAATGATATAATACAAATATATCAATTAATTGTTGATAATTTTAAATGTATTAACTGATTAGGATTTGGTTTTTAAGTTTTGTTTAATGGCCATAAATAATGGCATTAATATATAAATTAAATACTTAGTGTATATTTTGAAGGAGGAAACTTAATGTTACAGTATCAAAAAAACAACGACGTTTTAGGAACCGTTAACAGAGGAAATCCAGCAGAATCGGGGCTATGCACTCTATGTAGAGCAGATTGTAATGGAAAATGTGAAAATTGGATGTCAAGTATGAAGGGAAGAAAAATACTGTATCCAAGAGATTTTGGAAAAGTTACAGCAGGAAGCTCTAATATAAATCATATTGGTGTCAGTTATAGTAATATTAGAATTCAAGGATATAACTACGGAGCAAGTGGACTTGCAGTAAATCTGACTAATAATGCAGATGATTGCATATTCCCTAACGTTAGTTTAGAAACTGAGTTTGGAAAAACACATAAAACAAAATCAAGAATTCCTATTATGACAGGGGCATTAGGGTCAACATTTATTGCACAAAAATATTGGAGATCTTTTGCTGTTGGAGCAGCTTTAGTTGGTTTTCCTATAGTAGTTGGAGAAAATGTAGTAGGAATAGATAAAGATGCAGTTATAGAAGGTGGAAAGATAGTTAAGGCTCCAGAATTAGATAGAAGAATTAAAGAATATTTAAAATATTATGATGGATATGGTGCTATAATCATTCAAATGAATGTTGAAGATACTAGAAATGGTGTAGCGGAATACGTAATAAATAAATATGGAGATAATGTAATTATAGAATTAAAATGGGGACAAGGTGCAAAAAATATAGGTGGAGAAATACAAGTTAATTCCCTAGAATATGCGTTGTTCTTAAAAGATAGAGGATATATAGTAGATCCTGACCCAAGTATAAAAGAAGTTCAAGAAGCCTTTAAAGCTGGTGCTATAAAAGCTTTTGCAAGACATAGTAGACTAGGATATACAGACCTAAATAGTGTTGATGAAGTAAGAGAAGAGTTTATGAAGTCAATAGAAGGATTAAGAAGTTTAGGTTATAAGAGGATTACTTTAAAGACAGGTTCCTATGGAATGGAAGCTTTAGCTATGGCTATAAAGTTTGCAACAGAGGCTAAACTTGACTTACTTACAATTGATGGTTCAGGAGGAGGTACAGGAATGAGTCCATGGAACATGATGGAGTCATGGGGTGTACCATCAATAAATCTCCATGCTAAAGCTTATGAATATGGAAAAATATTAGAGGACTTAGGTTATGATGTAGTAGATATGGCATTTGCAGGTGGACTTGCTAAGGAAGATCAAATATTTAAAGCGTTAGCATTAGGTGGTCCATTTACTAAGTTAGTTTGTATGGGAAGAGGATTAATGATACCAGCTTTCCTAGGAGCAAATATAGAGGGCGTTCTATATCCAGATAGAAAAGATGAGATAAATGGTAATTGGAATTCAATGCCTAAACATATCTTAGATGAATTTGGAGGTACTCCTGAAAAAATATTTGCAGGTTACTACGATGTAAAGAAAAAAATAGGGGAAGAGGAAATGAGAAACATTCCACTTGGGGCTATAGCTGTATGGACTTTAGCAGATAAACTTTCAGCAGGCTTACAACAGCTTATGGCAGGTGTAAGAAAGTTTAATGTAAGTGATATTTCAAGAGAGGATATATTCTCAGCTAATAGAGAAACGGAAAAAGAGACTGGAATTAAGTTCATGACTGATGTAAAAGATGAAATTGCAAAGGAAATATTAAAAAGAAAATAATTAAACAAACTTTAGGGAAAGATGTTGTAAACTTATATTTAATTAGTTTGCAGCATCTTTTAACTTTACATAAAATATAGAAAATTTATTTAACATTAAGATTACAAATGTGTTAAAAATTAACATAATATTAACAACATTTTCCTTTAAACTGAATTAAACTATACTTGAGAGTCTAAAAAAGAAGGGGGAAACATTTTGTTTAAATTTTTTAAATCAAAAAAGCTTATTTCTTCACTGGTTGCTTTGTTTATTGGTTTTAACTTAGCAACACCGACACTTAAGGCATTTGCGGAAACTGGTAGCGATTCCATAAATGTAGAATTATTAGCTACAAGTGATCTACATGGGAAGTTTTTCACATGGGATTATGCAACTAACAAAGAGGATAAGACAGGTAGTATGGCGCAACTTCAGACTATACTTAAAGGACTTAGATCTAACAATCCTAATTCCATTTTAGTTGATGCTGGAGATACTATACAAGGTAACTCATCTCAATTATTCTTAAACGATCCAATTCATCCAATGATTCTTGGCATGAATGAAATGGGATATGATACTTGGAGTTATGGTAATCACGAATTTAATTATGGAGTTCCTACTCTTAAAAAGATTACTTCTGAATTAAATTCAAAGACAACAGCTTTATGTGCAAATGTATACGAAAAAGATGGCGTAACAAGACTTGCAGAACCTTACAAAATTGTTGAAAGACCAGGATTAGATGGTGATACAGTTAAAGTTGCAATATTAGGAATGGTTACTCCTAATATTGTAAGATGGGATGCTGCTAATTTAAAAGATTATGTAGTAACAAATCCTGTTGATGAAGCAAAAAAATTAATACCAGAACTTAAAGAAAAAGCTGATGTAATAATTGCGGTAGTTCATATGTCAGAAAGTAATGAATATGATGAACAAGGGTCAGGAGCTATAGATTTAGCAAATGCTTGCCCTGATTTAACTGCAATAGTTGCAGCACACGAACACAAAGCAATGAATCAAACATTCCATAATAATATTTTAACTACCGAAAACAAAAATGGAGCAGCAACTTTAGCTCAAATGAATATAAAACTTGTTAAAAAAGATAATAAATATGTAGTTGAAGATAAAACAAAAGATGTTACATCTAAACTTGTATGGGTTCAAGATCAAACTACAAAAGCTATAAACTATGAAGCAGATACAGATTTATCTTCTAAGTTTATGCCGTACCATGAAAGAGCGAAAGCAGATGCAGAAACAGTTATAGGAACACTTAAAGGTGGAGACTTAGTACCATCAAATGAGGTAAGTGGAATTCCTAGCGCTCAAGTTCAAGATACAGCTATGATTGACCTTATAAATAATGTTCAAATGAACTACACCGGTGCAAAAGTAGCTTCTTCTGCAATGTTTAATGCTAATGCAAACATCAAAGAAGGAAATATTCAAAAATCAGGATCAGCATTAATCTATCCATATGATAATACTTTATATAAACTTCAAATGAATGGAAAACAACTTAAAGCTTATATGGAATGGTCAGCGAAATACTATAACCAATTTAAACAAGGAGATTTAACAATATCCTTTAATCCAAATGTAAGAGCATATAACTATGATATGTTTAGCGGAGTTAAATATGATGTTGATATATCTCAGCCAGAAGGAAGTAGAATTAAAAATCTAACCTGGGCAGATACAGGAAAAGCTGTTAAAGAGGATGAAAGTTTTATTATTGCAGTAAATAATTATAGAGCTAACTCACATCTTCTAAAAGCTGGAGAAGTATATAAACAAGGAGAAGAACTTCCAAAACTTATAGAAAGCGATGTACAAGGTGGAGTTGGAGTAAGAGATTTAATAGGACAATACATTAAAGACGTGAAAGGTGGAACTATTACTCCAGAAGTAGATAATAACTGGAAGATAATAGGCAACAATTGGGACTCTGTACAAAGAGCTACAGCAGTTAAGTTAATAAATGATGGTACATTAAAATTACCAACATCAGAAGATGGTAGAACTCCAAATGTTAAATCTATAAACTTTAGTGATTTAAAAGGATTAGGATATAAAAATATTGATGTGGTATCCTTTAATGATTTCCATGGTTCACTTAAAGAAGAGGGGAAAAACATTGGAGCGGCTAAATTAGCTCAAGCTATAAATGATGTAAGAAAATCAAATCCTAACACAATAGTTGTTGCTGGAGGGGATATTTACCAAGGAAGTGCTATGTCAAATCTTAAATATGGTAAGCCAGTATCAGATATGCTTAAGGCTATAGGAATTGAGGCATCATCAGTAGGAAACCATGAATTTGATTGGGGGCTAGATTATATAAATCAATGGGCAAAAGATGGAGAATTTGATTTCTTAGCATCTAATATATATGACAAAGCTACAGGAAAACCTGTAACTTGGGCAAAACCTTATAAGGTAATAGAAAAAGATGGAGTAAAAGTTGGTCTTATTGGACTTACTACACCAGAAACAGCATACAAAACAAAACCTGAAAATGTTAAAAATTTAGAGTTTAGAGATCCAGTTAAAGCTGGTAATGAATGGGCTGCTAAGCTAAAAAGCGGTGAAGTTCCAGAAGGTAAAGTTGATGTAGTAATAGCTTTAACTCATCTTGGAGCAGCTCAAGATTCAAAAACTGGAGTTATTACTGGGGAAGCAGCAGATTTAGCTAAAGGTGCAGTTGGAATAGATGGAATAATTGCTGCACATACACATTTACAAGTAAGTGGAACAGTTAATAACATTCCGATAGTTGAAGGTTATTATAATGGAAGATCACTTGCGAGATTAACTATAAACTTAGATTCAAGCAATAAGATTTTAGGGGTAACACCATCTAGAGACGATCTTTATACAAGAGTTGCTACTTTAGCAGTTGATGGTACAGTTAAGGGGATTGTTGATAAATATAATGAAGAATTAAAACCTATACTTGATGAAGTTGTTGGTAGCACAGATAAAGATTTAACTCATGATAAAAATGCTCCAGGAGTTTCACTAATAGGACAATGGACATCAGATGTTATGAAAGCAAAAGCTGATACTCAAATAGCTATAACAAATGGTGGTGGACTTAGAATACCATTAATCGAAAAAGGTAATATCACTATGGGTAAAATGTATGAGTTGATGCCATTTGATAACACCTTAGTAAAAATGGAACTTAAAGGTTCAGATTTAAAAAGAGTTTTAGAAAATGCTATAGGAAATGAATCTATAGGATGGGGACAATTCACAGGAGTAAAGGTATATTATGATATAAATAAACCTTTAGGAAGCAGAATACTAGGAATGTACCTAATGGACGGAACTAAGGTTGATATGGATAAGTACTATACTGTAGTTACTAATGACTTTATGGCAACTGGTGGAGATGCTTATGACTTTACTGGTGCTAAGAATGTATTAGATACAGGAATTCCAATAAGAGAAGCCCTAGTTGAAAGCTTAAAAGAGCTAAAGGCTAAGGGTAAAGAATTATCAGTTACTAAAGTAGAATATGCAATAGCTGGACAACCTCCAACTTCAGGTGGAAATGAAGAACCACAAACTCCAGGAAATAATGGTGGAGAAACATCAGGAGGAAATCTTCCTAAAACAGGTTCATTAATAGATTTAGATACTTTGGGAGGATTGGGAGCAGTTATAGCAGTCCTTGGAACAGTTGTATTAGTTAGAGAAAAGAGAAGAAGAAAAACAATAGCATAGTTGATAGTAGTTAACATGAGGCCCATCAAACAAGAAAGTTGTTTGATGGGCCTCTTTTGCAGTTAAGTATTGAATATGAAAATATTCAAGCAAAGCAGCTAAATGAAAAGCTTAGTAAGTACAATGAAGGAAAGATATGAGTAATTAAAAGTACTTTTGTAGGTTTGGTAAGTTTATGAAGAGGTAGAATTCATCGCTTTAGTACTAATATGTGAGCATATAAGTGAATTTAATAATAGGATCTTCTTTACTATAATATAAGTAAGATGATTAAAAAGTGAGGTTTTATTATGAAAGATATTATTATTAGAGAGGCACAAGATAAGGATATTAGTAAAATAGCGACTCTTATTTACAATACTGAGCCAGATCCTAAATACGTTTGAGGGGGAGAAACTCCGGAGGAAACATTAGAAAACTTAGAAGAACTAATCAGAGAAGAAGATTCAAGGTATAGTAAAGAAAATATAACTGTAGCTGCTTTTAATGATGAAGTTTTAGGTGCAATAGTTATGATACCCTATGAAGATTTAGATAAACTAACAATTAGAACTGATTTTAGAGTTATTAATTGGGTTGAAGGATTAAGAGATAAGCTCTATTTTTTAATGAAAAGAGTTAATTATATAAGATTTCGTGAATGTAAAAAAGGTGATTTATATGTATCTAATATTGCAACTTCGTCTAGAGCAAGAGGTTTAGGAATAGGTAAAGCTCTTATGAAATATGCTGAACAAACCGCTAAGAAGGAAGAGTACAATGGTGTTTCGCTATTAGCTAAGAATGAACAGGTATCAAAATTCTATGAGAAGTTAGATTACAAAAAGATATATGATAAGATTACCTTCGGTGAAAGAATAATAAAGATGGCTAAGTTTGTATAAGATAAGAGATGTTGTGTGATATCATGCAGCATCTTTTTTGTTTTCTTCATATAATCTTTAAAAAAACTTGATATAATTTAAGAGAATCTATAAAACTAGAGGTGAAACATGAACAACATATTGATAATAGAAGATGAAGAAAAGGTTGGAGAGGTCATTAAGGCCTATCTAGAAAAAGAGGGGTATAAGGTGTACCATGAAACAAGAGGACTGATGGGCCTTGAACTGTTCAAGAAAATAGATTTCAAACTTGTTATATTAGATTTGATGCTTCCAGATATCAGTGGAGAAGAAGTTTGCAAGGAAATAAGAAGTTTTTCTGATAATAAATCAGAGGTATATCTGTACATGTTAACTGCAAAAGGGTCATTAGAAAACAAGATAGAAGGCCTAAATATGGGAGCTGATGAATACTTAGTTAAACCCTTTAGCCCTAGAGAACTTACAGCAAGGGTAAATGCATTATTTAGAAGAATAGGAGCTTTGGATAAAGCCGATATACTTTCTTTTAATGATGGTAAACTCATAATAAGCTATGATGAAAGACGTGTCTTGATAGATGGGAAAGGGATATCAGTTACTCCCAATGAGTTTGATATCTTATATGTATTAGCAAAAAATAACGGAAAAGTACTAACAAGAGAACAACTTATAGATAAGGTTTTTGGCTTAGATTTTGATGGATATGATAGAACAATAGATGTACATATTAAAAATCTCCGTAAGAAGATAGAGGAAGATAGCAAAAATCCTAAATATATAATAACTGTAATGAAGGTAGGTTATAAATTTGGTGGTGATAGTTAGTGCAATCAATTAGAAGAAGATTAAGTATACTGTTTGTTGCATGCTCTATTATAGCTATTCTTTTTATAATTCTGTTTGTTAATCTTACTATAAATAATAAGTTTAATAAATACATGCAGGATATACAAGATAAGAGGTATGAAAGAATAGTTGATTACATGCAGGAAGTATATAAGAAAGATGGAAAGTGGAGTGAGAGTTCGGGAAAAGAGTTAGCTCATGAAGCTTATATGGGAAGTTACTGCATCACTCTTTATGATAAAAATAAGGATGTTGTATGGGGCATGGACCCTAAAGATATAAAGTTTAACTCCATGATGATGGAGAATAATGGAGTATATTCAACTAAAAAATTTGATATAGTTGTTGATAATCAAATAGTTGGATATGTAGACATAGGACAATATTCCTCTGTATTATTAACAGAAGAGGATATCAACTTTAAGTCATCTATAAATAAGAGTATCATCTTAAGTGGAATATCAGCTACGATATTAATAATAGGTATAAGTATGTATTTCTCTAAACAGTTTACATCTCCTATTAAAGAGGTTATAGATAGGTCTGTAAATTTATCTAATGGGGAATTTGAAGGTACATCAAACATGAAAACTAATATCAAAGAATTAGAAGAGCTAAAAAGCAGTATTGATGTATTAGCTCAAAAACTTAGTAATCAAGACAAACTTAGAAAACAACTTATTTCTGATATGTCCCATGAAATAAGAACGCCTCTAAATGTACTTCAAAATAATCTAGAAGCAATGATAGACGGAGTTTTTCCAGTTACAGATGAAAGACTTAGTTATCTAAATGAGGAAGTTATAAGATTTGGAAAACTTCTAAATAATCTAGATACTCTAAAGGAATTTGAATCAGAAAGCATAAGATACAACTTTGAAATAATAAATTTAGAAGAACTACTAGATGATATATGTAAGGATTATTATATGATTTCCAAAAGAAAGAATATACAACTTAGTTATTTTGTAGAATCAAAAAATGACTTTAGTATTTCTGCTGATGTTGATAAGTTAAAGCAAGTTTTTATAAACCTAATATCAAATGCAATAAAGTTCACTAAAGAAAAAGGTAACATATCTATAAGATTATACTCGGAGAATAATAAAAGTATAGTTGAGATTCAGGATGATGGAGTAGGTATTAATAAGGAGGATTTGCCTTTTATATTTGAAAGGCTTTATAGAGGAGATAAAAGCAGGCACAAAACAGAAGGCAATGGTATTGGACTTACAGTAGTTAAAAGTATACTGCAGATGCATTCTGCAAAAATAGAAGTAGAAAGTGAAGTTGGAGAAGGAACTACCTTTAGAATATATTTTGAAGAAGCCATTAGGAATTAAATTCTGATGGCTTCTAATTGTTTGATATGGAAAATAATATAATATAAGTATATAATTTTATTAAAAGGAGGGAATGTCGTGGAAAATAAAAATACAAAAAATATCGTAAGAGCAGCAATACTATTAGCAATAGCTATAGTGGTACAGTTTATAGGAAAAAATGTTCCAGAAGTAAACCAATTTTTAGTTGGGCCTTTAGTAAACAGTGTACTTCTGTTAACAGCATTTATCTGTGGAACTAAATGGGGAGGAATAACAGGAGCTTTAACACCTATAATGGCATTACTTGTTGGACAACTTGCCTCACCAATGATGCCTTTTATACCTTTTATAATGATAGGAAATATTTTATATGTAGTTGTATTTGGGTTATTAAAAGATAAAAATTTTGGTCTTTATATAGGAATTTTAGCAGGGGCATTTATTAAATTTATATTCTTATATTTATCAGCTACAAAGCTTGTGTATGTATTTGGATTAAACCTACCAGAAAAAATATTAGCAAAACTTGCAGTGTCAATGGGCTTTACTCAATTCATAACTGCAATAGCTGGTGGAATTATAACTGTAATCATTATAAAAATACTTAAACAAAGAAAGGTTATTATCTAAGATGTACTGGAATTATCTAGTACACCCTACATATTGGTGAAGACTTATGAAGATATTAAGATACCTATTAATTTTTATTCCAATCAGCATAGTTGGGGAGTTTTTACACTTTTCACCTACAATAATGTTTTTACTTGCAGCACTTGCAATAGTACCTTTAGCTGGATTAATGGGAGAGGCAACTGAGGAAATATCAGTATACACAGGCCCTAAGCTTGGAGGATTTTTAAATGCAACCTTTGGTAATGCTACTGAACTTATAATATCATTTTTTGCACTAAAACAAGGACTGTTTGATGTGGTTAAAGCCTCTATAGCAGGATCTGTTATAGGAAATATACTTTTGGTACTTGGAGCTAGTATATTAGCTGGAGGAATAAAGTATAAAACTCAAACCTTCAATAAAAAGGTAGTAGAAGTATCCTCAAGTATGCTTTTATTTGCAGTAATTGGACTTGCTATCCCTGCAATATTTACTCATACGGTGAGTCCAGAACTTTTAAATAGTACATATGAAGGCTTAAGTATTGTAGTTGCTGCAATCATGTTTATTATTTATTTACTCAGTTTATTTTTTAATTTTTATACTCATAAGGATGTTTACGCAGTTGAGCATGAAGAAGAAGGAGAGGCTAAGTGGTCTTTAAAGAAATCTATTTTGGTTTTAGTATTTGCAACAGTTTTAATAGCTGTAGAAAGTGAATTTTTAGTAAGTGCAGTGGAACCAATGACAGAAGCTTTGGGATTAAGCACCTTCTTTGTTGGTATAATTCTTATTCCTATCATAGGAAATGCAGCTGAGCACAGCACTGCTATAGTGATGGCAATAAAAAATAAGATGGATGTAGCTATTGAAATTGCTATAGGATCAAGCCTGCAGATAGTTTTATTCGTAACACCAGTACTTATATTCTTAAGCTTATTATTTACTCCTATGGATATAGTTTTTAATGAGTTTGAGCTTATATCTCTTATAGTTGCAGTACTTATAGCTAATAGAGTAGCAAGTGATGGAGAATCAAATTGGCTTGAAGGAGTTCAACTATTAGCAGTATATGCGATAATTGGGGCGGCGTTTTTTATATTTTAATTTTGATAACTATAGGGGGATTTTATGAGTGAAAACAAGATAGAGAAAGAAAGAGAAGTATGGAACAAACAAAAAACTGTAGGTGAGAAAAAATTTATAGTATTTAGAACAGTGCAGTTTACTGCATTTATGATAATATTAATTATTGGATTGCATGTACTCACAAATTACATATTTGGTGTACCAAGTTATAATATTGTAAAAGTTTTTTTGTTATCAGTACTATATATAATGATACTAATATTTCTAGGCATAAAAATGAGTTCTTCAATATGGGTTAAACAAACAATAAAGTTTGATGGAATTCATGGTCTAGTAACAGAACTAGAAGACATTGAATTAAAAAACCTCATTTTAAAAGGTGAGAAAATCATGGCTGCTAAGCGATACAGGATAGTTACTGGAGCTAAACTTAGAGAAGCTATAAGATATGTGGATTTAATAAGTGAGTATTATACTGAAAAGAAAGATTAAAGGGAGTTCAAGTAACTCCTTTTTATTTATTCTTTTTATTGTCTAAAGCAAGTCCAATTGCGATACCGAGACATAGTCCAAGTGCTAATTGGTCAAATAATATTCCAAATAAAAGTCCAATTCCGACAAAAATAGGAAAATAGTAATTGTTATTATTTTTATTATTGTTGTCACTCATATAATTCACCCCTATAAATTTATAACTGATGTGGTGTATAAACTATTTTATTAAAATAATGTTTTCTTTATTATATATGACTTATATGGGAAAATATACTGAAATAATATTTATATAAATGTTGGATGGAATACTATTAAACTTACACATTCATCTTTATAAAATGATAAAATATTAAGTAATACTCAAAAATTCTGTAACCACTTTTTCACCACATGATAACATATATTAACTGAAAAAAAGTAGAATTATGTGATAAAATTATAATATGTAAGAAAATTGGATATAATTACAGAAAAGTTAGATAATCGAGGTGAATAATGAAGGATATTGCGAACATACTAGAAAGAATTGTTGATAATGTTGAGAATGTAATAATAGGAAAAAGAGAAACTGTTGAGTTAGTTGTAATTTCTTTGGCGTGTAATGGACATGTTCTTATAGAGGATATCCCTGGTGTTGGGAAAACTAGTCTTGTTTCAGCTCTTGCAAAATCAATAAATGCAAGTTTTAAGAGAATACAATTTACACCTGATATTTTGCCATCAGATATAACTGGATTTACTATGTTTAATCAAAAGACTAGAGAGTTTGAGTATCGTCATGGTTCAATAATGAGTCAAATAATACTTGCAGACGAAATAAATAGAACTTCACCTAAAACTCAGGCAAGTTTACTTGAAGTAATGGAAGAAAATCAAGTAACAGTTGATGGTACAACATATAAGGTTCCTAAACCTTTCATGGTTCTTGCAACTCAAAATCCAATAGAGTATCTAGGTACTTATCCCCTTCCAGAGGCACAACTTGATAGATTTTTAATGAAGATATCAATAGGTTATCCTAAAAATGAAGATGAAAGTAGAATACTTGCAAATCTTCAGTATGAAAATCCACTTAATAATCTTAGTTTTGTTGCAGATAGCAGTGATATAATTTGGGTTCAAGAAGAAATCAAAAAGATTCATTTAGATGAAAGCTTAAGAAACTATATAGTAGCTATAGTTGAGAAAACTCGTAATCATCCTGATGTAGTTATAGGTTCAAGTATAAGAGGATCTATTTCTCTATTTAGAGCAGCACAGGCGTGGGCTTTCTATAATAGCAGAAATTATGTGATTCCTGATGATATTATAAAAATGATGGTACCAGTACTTTCTCATAGATTAGTTTTAAGTCAAGGAGCAAAGCTTAAGAAAATTGGACCAGAAGATATTCTTAAAGATATAGTACAAAGTGTACGCGTTCCTATGGTGAGATAGATGAAAGCAAATAGAGTTTCATATATATTCATTCTTTTCATGGTACTGATGTTTGTATACTATTATGGAGGTAAGGTTCCATATATGCTCTTATATACAGTACTAACCCTTCCTATAGTATCATTTTCAAATCTTGTTTTTGGATATTTTGGTTTTAAATATTCACAAGAACTAGAGAGAAACTCAGTTGAAAAGGGGGAAAAGGTAAAGTACATCTTAACTGTTATAAACAATGGATTATTTCTTCTTCCATATGTGAATATAGAATTACATGACAGCGCTAATAACAAATCCCAAAAGGCGTCAAGTAAAAATGTGTTCATCCCTCCTTTTAGTAAAAGAAGATTTAAGCTTGAGTATATTTATAAATATAGAGGAGAATTTCAAGTAGGAGTTAAGACCATTGAAATGAGGGACTTCCTCGGAATATTTAAATTAAGATATAAAGCTAAAAAACCTCTTAAAGTCAAGGTTTATCCTAGAGTTATAAATATAGAAAGATTTTATGTAAGGGAAGATATGCACGCTTATAACTCTTTAAATCACAAGGGTATATATGAGGATACTTCTGTAGTTGATGAAATAAATAAATATAATTATGGAGATAGCTTAAATAGGGTACATTGGAAGCTTACAGCAAAGATGAATGAGATGATGGTAAAGAAGTTTGAAGGAACTGAAGCTCAGAATCTACTGTTTATATTTGACCTTAAGAAAAACTCTTATAAAGAAGAAACGAATAACCTAATTGAAGATAAACAAATTGAGGCTTCAATTGGGGTTTTAAAATATCTGATAGATACTAGTGCTGAAGTTAAATTTTCTTATTACGACAAAAAGATAGTTAATTTGGAATGCAGAAGCCCTATGGATTTTGAAAATCTTTATAGATTTTTTTCCACAGTTAAGTTTAATCAAGATATAAATATTGAAGATATTATCACCCTTATGGTAGATGAAAATGTAAATATGCAAAACATACTTATAGCAACTTCAAATATAAGTTATTCACTTTATGAAGTTTTATATAAGGTAAAAACGGCTAGTAATAATATAGGATTAATTTATGTATCTCCCAAAGAGATTGAAGGCGAAAGTGAGGATATAAGCGGAATTCTAAAAGGGCTAAAGGAGATTGGAATAAGCTTATATTATATAAATATAACAAGTGATATAAAAACTGTGCTTGAAAATGGAGGGGATATAATAGATGAAAAAATTTAAGAATACTTTTATAAATGTAATAATGAGTATATTCTTTAGCTTCAGCTTTATCCACTCAATTATTCAGATTACAGTTATGAAGTCAAGTTATAACTCATTATATGTATTTATAGTGGTTTCTATATTTACCTCCATATACACCATCATATTAAGAGATAAAAGAAATGAAAAAATTTCAGCTTTAGCTTTTTTCTTAATTTCATTAGGTTTATTTCTTTATTTTATCAAAAATCAACAAACCTTTAAGATTATCGAAAGTTATATAACTGGAGAAGAAACTCCTACAATAGAACATCAAAAATACATCTTTTTTGGAATAGCTATTGTTGTTTCACTGTTAGTATATATATTTACAGTTAGAAAGTTTAACTTCTATTTTCTATTGATTGTGGGGGGAACTTTATTTTCCATACTATGGATCAATAAATTCTTTATTAAATCATCTTTTTATCTTTATGTATTTCTGATTTTGCTTTCCTATTTTAAGCATATATACATAAGAAATATTCCTAAAGATAAAAGAAGTTCTAGTGAAGTTCCAGCATCATTTTTACTTTCAGCTCTTCCAATATGCCTAGTGATTTTTATATTTGCCTATATGATTCCTCCTTTAAGCAATGAAGACATAAAGTGGAAGTGGATGGACTTAAAGATAAAGTCAGCTCATAGCTATGTTAGAACAAAACTAAATATAAATACCACAAAACCTTTTAACTTAAGTTCTACAGGGTTTAATCCTAAAGGTTCAAAACTAGGAGGAGATACAGATCTTGATAATACACTAGTGATGAGTGTGGAGTCCCCTAGGGGAGGTATATATTTAAAGGGTGCAGTAAGAGATACATATACTGGCTACTCCTGGGAAACTAGTGATTCAGAGCTTACGAATTTAGGGGAAGTGAATACACTTTTATCATTTAATGAGGAT
Organism: Clostridium sp. UBA1652; assembly: GCF_002320975.1. Taxonomy (NCBI): domain Bacteria; kingdom Bacillati; phylum Bacillota; class Clostridia; order Eubacteriales; family Clostridiaceae; genus Clostridium; species Clostridium sp. UBA1652. Next base: position 72,120 of record NZ_DCLI01000079.1, on the reverse strand, counting down.
TTACTTGAACTATCGGAAGGAAGCAAACTTATACTTGATGGGCCTATTTTTTTAGATGAGCTTTTTGATAAGGTACCAATAAAAATCACTTATGAAAATCTACAAACAAATACGATTTTTGTACCATCAAAAACTGAGGAGTTAAATTTTGGTGATAAAAATACAAGAGTTTTTGTTGATAATTATGGAGTAGTATCTAGTGACATTTTATTTGATAGACGATTTGAGTATATGGTGAATGTCTATGATATCAATAAAAATAGAGAACAACTGGATTATCTAGGTTCAAAAAGCAGCAGAGGACTATATAGAGATTATTTAAGTGGAGCTAAAAAGAGTGGTCAGTATGCTTTAAGTTCATCATCACAATGGAATATTAAAAAGTATGATGAGATTTCAAATGATAGGTATTCGAAATATTTAGAAGTTCCAGCTAGTGTACCAAGTAGAGTAAAAGAACTAGCTTTAGAAATAACATCTAAGCAAAAAAGTGATTATGATAAAGTAAAAGCCATTGAAAGTTATCTATCTCAAAACTATAAATACACCTTAAAACCTGGAAGTGTACCTCAAGGGAGTGATTTTGTAGATTACTTTTTGTTTGATAAAAAAGTTGGCTATTGCACATATTTTGCTTCAGCTATGACTATTTTAACTCGCTCTTTAGGACTTCCGGCTAGATATGTTGAGGGATATGTTCTTCCCAATAGTCCAACTTATGGTACAACATATCAAGTTACAAATAATAGAGCACATGCTTGGGTTGAGGTTTATTTTGAAGGTTTAGGTTGGATTCCTTTTGAACCTACAGCAGCATTTTCACAAAATTTAAGTCAAGAAGCTGTTGCTAATCCTATAAATAATCCTGTAGATAATAGAGAAAATCAACCTGAGAGAAATGAAAGCTCCTCAAGTACCAACAAGAATTTAAGAGAAGAGAAGGAAGAGGAAACTCAAACAGTTAATAAAAGTTCTGATCCTAAAAACCTAGGTTTAAAAGTTGGCTTAGCTATATTTTTAATATCAGTATTATGGATAGCAGGCTTTTCTCCAATTAAACGAAGATATTATATGGATAAATTAAAAAAATTAACTACTGAAGAACAAGTATTAGAATTTTATGATTATTTTTTAAAAGCTCTTTCTGTTCAAGGACTTAAGCTTGAACCAGGAGAGACTCCGCTAAAATATTCGATGAGAGTAGTAGAAAACTCCAATTTATCAGAATTTAATAGCGTAACTTATATATTTATAAAGGCTAGGTATAGTAATACTTCTGTTGATGAGAAGGAACTAAAATTTATAATAGATTTTTATAATAAGTTTCCACATTACTCTAAGGAGAGAATAGGAGTATTTAAGTTTTTTCTTTATAGCAAGATACTTGGAGTGATATAAATATTAGATTACTTTTAGAGTAAGTTTTTGTGTAAATGCTATAACAGTCATAGTGAAATAAAAACATTATAAAACCCCAATATAACGAGATCATTTGTAGTGATTGTTATATTGGGGTTTTAACTATTTAATTAAATAAAAAAATACTTGACCGTTCATTCTCTTATTGATATACTCAGTATATAAATTAAAGAACGGTCATTCTTTAATTCTAAATTATGAAAATAAGTTCAAATAAAGAAAGTATATGTTGGGAGGTAAAAATGGGAAGAAGCAGAGAGTTTGATGAAGAAGTTGCTCTTCATAAAGCGATGGAATTATTTTGGGAGCAAGGTTATGAGAAGACATCTATGGGAGACTTAGTGGATCATATGGGAATACATAGAAAAAGTTTATATGATACCTTTGGTGATAAACATACCTTATATCTTAAAGCTATAGATTGCTATAAAGAATATATCCAAGAGAAGATAAAAGAAAAAACGCTAAATGCTGAAACTTCAAGTAAAGCTATAGAAACTATTTTTGAATATGCTATTGGAGGAGAAAAAGATAAATCATTAGGATGTTTACTTGTAAATGCAACTACTGAACTGGCGCTAAGAGATAGAGAGGTTGAGGAAAAGACAGAAGAGTCTTTTTTAAGAACAGAGAGTCTTTTTGCGGAACTTGTTCGAAAAGGACAACAGACAGGAGAATTTTCAAAAAACTTTAATGCGGATGATTTAGCGGGAATTTTACATAGCACACTGCTTGGAATTAGGGTATATACTAGAACTTCAGTGAGCAAAGAAAAGTTACATCATATAGTAGATAATTTATTGGCTATGTTTAAAAATTAATTAAGAGGAGAGTATTTTTATGAAAACATTATTTGATTTAACACAATTGTCAGGAATGAATATGAAGAACAGATTTGTTCGTTCAGCAACTCATGATGGTAGAGCTGATAGCTTAGGACATGTTACAGAAAGGCTTATTAATCATTATGAAGAACTTGCAAAAGGCGGCGTTGGAACCATTATAACTGGGCTAACAAATGTAACAGATATAGAAAAAATTGTTCCAGGACAAATGGCAATTTATAATGATTCATTTATATCAGAGTATAAAGAACTTACAGATGTCGTGCATAAGCATAATACTAATATTATTATGCAACTTGTTTGTAATGGAGCTCAAAACAGAAGTAATAATGAAGGTGCATTATGGGCGCCTACTGTAATTGAAGATTTAGCATCAATGCCTGGAATAAAAGAAATGACTAAAGATGATATAGAAATTATGAAAGAAAGCTTTGTTAATGGAGCAGTAAGAGCAAAAAAAGCTGGTTTTGATGGAGTGCAATTACATGTAGCACATGGATATTTACTTAGTCGCTTTTTAACTCCTTATTTTAATAGAAGAACTGATGAATATGGTGGAAATATAGAAAATAGGGCAAGAGTGGTTGTGGAGATTTGTAGTGGTATTAGAGAAGCAGTTGATCCTGATTATCCTATTCTAGCAAAAATAAATTGTGAAGATTTTATGGAGCAAGGATTAAATCTTGAAGAGTGTAAGTATGTATGTAAAGTGTTAGAGGAAGCAGGATTAAGTGCTGTTGAAATTAGCGGGGGGACAGCAGGATCTAGAGCTAATGAAGGAACAATTAGAAGAGTAACTTCAGAAACAGAAGCATATTTTAGAAAACATGCAGAAGAAATTGCAGAAGAAGTGGACATTCCAGTTATATGTGTTGGCGGTCATAGAGATATAGATAACTTAACAGATATTATTAAGGAAACAAAAATTGAGTACGTTTCTCTTAGTAGACCTTTCATAAGAGAACCAGAGCTTGTTAATCGTTGGATAAGTGGTGATAAGACACCAGCAAAATGTATTTCATGTACCAAGTGTTTTGGTGCAGAAACAAAATGCATATTTAATAAATAAAATCATATAGTATGATATTTTGATTGGTACAATCAATATCAAAAATAAAAAACTCAGTGAAGCTGAGTTTTTTGTCTTTTTAACCGAAATTAATACCTTAACATATAATACATGGAACTTTAATTAGGAGATGATGAGATCTATGAGAAAATATGAAAGCAACAAGGTAAAAATAAATGAGTTTGAAGTAACCTCTTATGATGACATGGTACATCCAAAAGGAAATATTGAGGATTTAAGATTGGGATTCATACGACAATATCTTTATGATATAGAAAGTCCATTATTTGAAGAAAGATTAAAGACTTCAAAAGAAAAGTTACTAAAAGAGCTAGATATGATTGATGATGAACTAAAACCTAAAAACATAGGACTTTTGATGTTTAATGAGAAACCAGAAAATTTTATTCAAGGATGTCAGTTGCAGTTGGTACACATTGTAGGACTTACTTCTGATAAGATCATAGAACAGACTTTTGATGGGCCTATTCATGAGAATATAAGAGGGGTTTTAAGATATATGGAAACCTACGTGATAATGTTAAAATATATAGAAGGGGATAGAGTTTACAACTATCCATTAGAGGCGATAAAAGAAGCTGTTGTAAATGCTTTTTATCATAGAGACTATTTAAATGGTACACCTACAGAAATAAAAATAGATAGGGAGAAAATTGTTATTATAAATTATCCAGGACCAGATAAGTTTATAAAAAAAGAGGATATATATAAAGGCGAAGTTTTAGTTAGAAGATATAGAAACAAGAGAATAGGTGAAAGTTTAAAAAACCTTAAGTTATCAAGGGGGATAGCTACAGGTCTATCAAAAATCATGAAAGCAATGAAAAATAATAATTCAAAACAACCTATATTTGAAACTGATGAGAAGAGATCATATTTCATGGTCAAATTATATGTAAATTCTCATTTTATGGATGAAAAAGAAAAACAAGCTGTGCAATCAAATAAAAAGGAACAAAGAGATATTCTTTTAAACAAAAGAGAAGAGAAAATATTAGAACTTTTGGCTCAGGGACCTTTATCAAAGAAAGAACTATCAAACTATCTAGGATATGGAGATAAGAGTGGGAATCTAAAAAGAGCTATTTGTAAGTTGTTAGAACATAAGTTAATAACTTATACTGTACCATCAAACATAAGGAGTAGAAAGCAAAAATACAAACTTATATAAAAAAAGGAATAGGTTTCATGAAGAATCCTATTCCTATAATATACATTTTTAGGGAAGTCGTTTACAAACTCTGCCTGCAAGCTGAAAACTTGCATTCTTAATATGAATATTGAAATAAATTATATTTTGATAATTGCTACATTTAAACTGCGTATATAACTTCATATGTATAAGAGTTTGTAGATAAAACTTATATTGTAATATCAGCTTGTAGTTATATTATAACAATAGAGTTTTCTAAATACAATAGGGCAATTTATTTTTTATTAGATTTTATTTAAAAATATGGTTTATTTAATCTTTAAGTTGGTTCAGATAAGTATAGAAGTCTTTTATTAAGCTAAAATCAGCGATTAGCTTATCAACAAGTTCTTTTGAAAATAATAAGTTGTCTATTTCTTTATTACAAACTAAATATAAGTTTTTTCTTTGATACCACTCATTTATATCTTCAGTTTTTTCTTTATCTAAAATTCGTTTATATTTATCTCCTTCAACAACAAAAACATCTTGTTTTGAGTAAAAAGATATTGCATTTTTGAATGTATCTAAGGAGGCATCAATGTTTTCTCTAAATATTTTCATAGTAGTTGGGTTAGCTTGAAAAAACCCCATTCCATATCTATAGGAATCAGGAGACAGCTCAAAAAAGAAGGCTGGATTTGAGGACCATTCTTTTGATCTTCTTTTAAAGGTTATCCACATCCTAATTTTATAAGGAGATTTATCCTTTGAAAATCTTGTGTCACGGTAAATTTTTGAGATTGTGTATCCAGAAGATGGAGTTACCTCAAGCAAAGGGTCAATAGAAAGGATAAAACTGCTTAAATCCATAACTAAGTATTTCATTGGAGTAAGTAAATGATGTATATATTTTTCTTTATTTTCCTCAAACCACAATTTATTATTATTTTCTTTTAGATTTTTTAAAAAATCTATAGTTTCATTCGAGAAACCTTCAAAGCTTCTCTCACCTATAGTTGACATAGGAAAGCCTCCTTTTATGGTATTTATGTATTTTATATTAGATAATTAAAAGAAAGCACTAGTTAGACATCTTTACTTAAAACATTATTTATAAGATATTTAGCTTCCTTGGCATTTCTTTTACTTACAGTTATAGTATATTGAGTTTCATCATATCTTCTTAAATTTGTACTTTCATCATTTCTTAAGGTACTAACTTTATTGTTTGTATATTCTATATTATTATCTAATAATACTCTAATAACTTTTGATAAATCCTTTAAAGAGTAGCCAATCCAAACATCTTCTTTTTTAAATGAAAACATAAATAACTCCTCCTTTTAATATAAATAATCTTTACTATATTATACCATGTATATACGTACAAGCTAAAATTATGTAATAAAAGCACGAAATTTTGTAATAATCGACCAAGGTCTTAAAAAGGAATAGGTGGAGTATTTAAATTTTCATAGAGACTTTTTTAGGTAAAAAACAGACCTCTAAGAGTACTTAATATTACTAACTGTCAACTTTAAATTTGTGCTACAATACCTTTAAACAGATAACTTGAAAACGTTACACACATTATTGCTGTAGAAGTCTTGCAAAGACTTCATTAGAATCCTTTTAGCATTAGTGCAGTAGAAATCCTTTTAGCATTATTACTGTAGAAATCCTGCTAGGATTTCATTAAAGTCCGTTTAACATTATTACTGTAAAATTAAGGGGGGGAGTACAAACTATGAATCTTTTAGATAAAGTAAAATATGCAGGAGTTATTGGTGCAGGAGGGGCAGGATTTCCTACTCATGCAAAACTATCTGGTAAGGCAGAATTTATACTTTTAAATGGAGCTGAATGTGAACCATTATTAAGGGTGGATCAGCAGCTTATGAAAATATATCCTAATGAAATAATTAAGGGGTTTGAAGCTGCAAGAGAACTAGTTTCAGCAAAGAAAGGAATTATAGGAGTAAAAGAAAAACATAAAGAGGTAATTTCTATTTTGAGAAATAGAATAATTGAATTTAACCTTAATGAAAAGATTGAGGTTAAAGAACTTCCTGATATTTATCCTGCTGGAGATGAACAGGTTTTAGTTTATGAATTAACAGGACGAGTTGTTCCTGAGGCTGGAATTCCCATTCAAGTAGGATGTGTAGTTGTAAATAGCGAAACTTCACTAAACATTTATAATGCATCACTTGGAAAATCAGTAACCAGAAAATATATAACTGTTACAGGTGATGTACCAAGTCCAATAACAGCTTGTGTACCAGTTGGGACTAAGATAATTGATGTATTAAAACTTAGTGGTATAACAGAGTTTAATGATTATGCAGTTATTGATGGTGGACCCATGATGGGCCCAGTTATGAAAAATCTAGATGGATATGTAACTAAGAAAAATAAGGGTTTTGTAATACTTAAAAAAGAACATTCCTTAATACGTAAAAAATCAACGGAAATGAATCAAGCTAGAAGAGTAAATAGAGCTTCTTGTGAACAATGCAGAATGTGTACAGATATGTGTCCACGTTATCTTTTGGGACATGATACCCAGCCTCATAAGATGATGAGAGCTATGGCCTATAATCTTGAAAATGTTGAGGGGCAAAAAAATGCTCAACTATGTTGTCAATGTAATTTATGTGAGTTATTTTCTTGTCCAGCAGGACTTTATCCTAAGGCCTCTAATGTATATTTTAAAGAAAAGCTTTTTGAGCAAAAGATTAAATATAGGCCAATCAAAGATAAGTTTGAACCAAGAAAGGCCCGTCAATATAGATTGGTACCAAGTAAAAGACTTATTGCAAGACTTGGATTAAAAAGTTTTGATAGACCTGCTCCTTTCATGGATGGTTTTGTTGAACCTGAAGAGGTACATGTACTAAGAAGTCAACATGTTGGTGCTCCAGCAACTTCAGTTGTTTCAGTAGGGACCCATGTTGAAGCAGGAGATTTAATAGGAGGTATACCAGAAGGCAGTTTAGGTGCACCTATTCATGCAAGTATATCAGGAACTATAACAGAAATCACAAATGAGTTTATATCTATAAGGAGGAATTAATATGGCTAACGCAATAGGAATAGTTGAATTTACAAGTATATCAAGAGGTATTTTTTCCTCAGACCAAATGGTTAAGGTTTCTGATGTTGAGATAGTTACTGCAAGTTCCACATGTCCAGGAAAATATATTGCAATAGTTACTGGAGATGTGGAGTCAGTTAAGGAATCAGTAAGTGTTGGAGAAAAAACCGCAGATGAGTTTTGGATTGATTCAATAATAATACCAAATGTAAGTCCTCTAGTTTTTCCAGCAATTACTGGGGCAACAATACCAGAGAAAGTTCAAGCTTTAGGTGTAATTGAAGCTTTTTCAATAGCTAACATGGTAGTTGCAGCAGATAAAATCTTAAAATCTGCAAGTTTAGAACCTATAGAACTTAGACTTGGTACAGGCCTCGGAGGGAAATCCTATTTTACTTTTACAGGTAATGTAGGAGCAGTAGAAGTAGGGATAGAAGCAGGGAAAGCTGAGATGGAACAGAAGGGTTTACTTGTTAATGCTGAAGTTATTCCATCACCATCTGATAGACTTATTCAAACTCTATTTTAAATGTAGTATTGATTTTTCAGCATAATAATGGTATTCTTACCATGATAATATTGGAATCTATTAGTAAATTTAATAATGAAATATAGGTTTAATCAGTAACGTGATTGATTAAAAGGGAATCAGGTGGGAATCCTGAGCTATCCCGTAGCTGTATTAAGGGAGTTTAGGTACAAGATGTCACTTAAGTTTTAGGGAAGACGTACTTAAATTATGATCTTTGAGTCAGAAGACCTGCCTATATTTTTGACTAAAATCTCTACGAGCGATGGAGGAGTCATAATAAAGATGTACTTAATATACTTATATGGGTATAGTTTTTTGTTGTGTCCTTCTAACTTTTAGTTAGAGGGGCTTTTTTTTAGAATAATTTTGGCGAATCAATATTATTAGTATATATATAAGGGGGAATTTAAGTATTTATGAATAGAGTTAAGGCTTGTAGAGTAGATGAAATAAGATTCAAAGGAGTCATTAGGTGGGAAAAAACAATATCTTAAGGAAAAAAAGTAATAAAAGAATAAGACATAAACATGGAGAAAATATTTCAATTGATTTTTATGCTTATACTTCAAAGATAAAAAATTGGAATTCAAGTTTTAAGATGATTTTTTCAATGACCGTGATAGCTGTGTGTATTTTATTAGATAACCCATACGTATCTGTTTCAGTAATTTTAGGGATGGCCTATCTTACTATTATAAAAGGTGGTCTTTCTTTAAGAGATTATTTATCAGTACTTATGATTCCTATTGTATTTATTTTACTAAGTGTTTTTACCATAAGTGTGGATATTTCAAAAAATCCAGTAGGAGAGTACAACCTTTATCTAGGTGTTGGGTATGTGTTTACTTCAAAAGAGATGCTTACAAAAGGGCTATTTTTACTTCTAAAGATTTTAGGAGCTATAAGTGCTCTTCAAATGATGTCACTTTCTACTCCATCTTCTGAGGTTATATATGTACTTAGAAAGGCCCATGTTCCAAAACTTATTATAGAACTTATGAATATGATTTATAGATATATTTTCATTTTGATGGATGTATCAACTAAAATGAAAAATTCAGCAGAGGCCCGTCTTGGGTACTGTGACATCAAAACTTCTTATTATACCTTTGGAAGGATTGGGAGCAACATGTTGATTGTTTCCTTCAAGAAAGCAAATGCCTATTATGATGCCATGGAAGCAAGGTGTTATGATGGGGAACTTATATTTTTAGAGGAAGAAAAAAAGCTAGATAAAAAGCTAATGTTTTGGGCATTTGTGTTTGTAATTTTTTTAGTTGGGCTTTGGAGTTTTACAAAGTAAGAGGAGATTTTTATGAAGAAAGTAATATTAAAAATAGAGGATTTACATTACACCTATGGAAATGGAAAAGTTGCTTTAGAGGGAGTAAATCTAGAGGTTCATGAAGGAGAAAAAATAGCAGTAGTAGGATCTAATGGTTCTGGGAAATCAACTTTTTTCTTAAACATGAATGGGGTATTCATGGCTGATGATGGAGAAATCACATATAGAGGTACCATCATAAACAAGAAAAACATGAAAGAGCTAAGAAAAAATATAGGGATTGTGTTTCAAGATCCTGATAATCAGATAATAGCATCTACTGTAAAATCAGAGGTCGCTTTTGGGCCCATGAACCTAAAACTTTCAAAACAAGAGGTGCTAGATAGGGTGCATCAGGCCCTAATGTACATGCATCTATTAGATTTTCAAGATAGGCCTCCTCATTATTTAAGTGGAGGAGAAAAGAAAAGAGTAAGTATTGCAGATATTATCGCTATGAAACCTGAAATCATAATTTTTGATGAACCTACAGCATCGTTAGACCCTGTAAACTCCATAATGCTTGAGGACGTTTTAGATAAGTTAAGCTTAGAAGGGAAAACCATGCTCATATCTACCCATGATGTTGATTTTGTTTATAGATGGGCAGAGAGAGTTGTTGTTTTTTCTGATGGAAAAATCATAGCTGATGGTACACCTATAGAAATATTTAAGAATCAAGAAGTTTTAGAAAAAGCAAACCTTAAAAAGCCAACTATGTTAGAGGTTTATGATTTACTTTTAGAAAAAGAATTATTAAAAGATGAAAATCTCTATCCTAAAACAGTTCAGGAATTAAAGAATATTTTTTAGATTAAGAAATCAAGGGGGAAAATAATATGAATAAAAAAGAAAAGAAGTTTATAATTATTGCGATAGCTTTTGCAATAATTTTTGGAGTAACGCCTGTAGCAAATGCTATGCATATAATGGAAGGATACCTTTCACCAAAGTACTGTATTTTATGGGGAGTTATAAGTCTTCCATTTTTAGTTTTAGGGTATATTTCACTTAAAAAAACTATAGCAGAAAACAGAAGAGCTATAACACTTATTGCAATGGCAGGAGCCTTTGTTTTTGTGCTTTCATCTTTAAAAATTCCATCAGTAACAGGAAGTTCTTCTCACATGACAGGTACAGGTCTTGGTGCTATTTTATTTGGACCAAGCATGGTTAGTATTCTCGGAATAATTGTACTTCTATTTCAAGCTATATTACTCGCTCATGGTGGTTTAACAACCCTTGGGGCCAATACTTTTTCTATGGCTATCGCAGGTCCATTCCTTGCTTATGGAATATATAAATTGCTTCAAAAATCAAAGGTTAATAAACACTTCTCAATTTTTTTAGCAGCGGCACTAGGAGACTTATTTACTTATTGTGTAACAAGTATTCAACTTGCAATTGCATACCCATCTGAAACTGGTGGTGTTTTAGCATCAGCAGTTAAGTTCCTTGGAGTGTTTGCACCTACTCAAGTTCCACTTGCAATTATTGAGGGAATCTTAAGTGTAATTATTATCATAGGCCTTGAAACATATGCAAAGTCAGAGTTAAAAGGTATAGGTTTTTTAAAGGGGAGTGAGAAATAATGACAAAAACTAAGAAAAAAGTTATCATACTATTACTTATTACCATATTGATTGTTCTTGTACCATTATTTATTTTAAAAGGTGCTGAATTTGGAGGCTCTGATGATGCTGGGAGTCAGGTTATTTCTGAAATCACAGGGGAAGAATATGAACCATGGGCGACGCCTGTTATGGAAAGATGGATAGGTGGAGAAATTCCAGGTGAAACTGAAAGTTTATTATTTTGTGTACAAACAGCTATAGGAGTGGGGATAATTGCCTTCTTCATGGGCCGATTTGTTGAAAGAACTAAAAAAGAAAAATTAGAAAGTAATAAGATAGTTAAGAAATAAGCAGATGGGCCTAAGCTTAGGCCCATCTGTTCTATCATCCTAAAAATTCAGGTACATCTTGATAATCAGATCTAATTGCTCTTTGAACAATTGTTAGTTTGATTTTTGAATTAACTTTATCTAAAGAGTAAGAGTAACGTTCACCACAATTTTTACATATAAGAAAATCATCTTCTCCAACCATCTCTCTATTATTAAAGGTATAAGGTGTTTCTTCAGCATTCATAAGTGACCTTAAGATATTCGTATTATCTATATCATAGGTGTATAAGTAAGTAGCTTCACGTTTCATTACAAAATCTTTAGTATTACATTTTGCGCATATTATAGGGTTTTCTGTGTTCATAATATCATTCCTTCCAACAACAGTAGCTTATAAGGTTATATTATCCAAATTAATAAGATGCTATTCTTCAATATCACTTCTAATATGTTTTGATAACTCTTCTTTTAAGCTTGGATTTGATTCAAAGAAATCTAAAAGCTTACATATTCCATTAAGTACATCATTGCTTATAGTATGCTCCATCTTTTCAGTTTCTTCTAGCACCTTATCATTAATATCTAAAAGCTTTAAGAAATTTTCAATTGTATTGTGACGCTTTAATAAAAGCTTTCCAATGTATTTGCCTTCTTCCTCCAAGATTATAACTCCATACTTTTCGTATTTGATTAAATTAAGAGAAGATAATTTCTTTACCATTTTAGTTACAGATGGCGGTTGAACATTTAATGAAATCGCAAGTTCATTCACCCTTGTAAAACCATTTTTTAGAGAAAGTCTATAAATCATCTCTATGTAATCCTCGGCAGAAGCTGAAATTATGTTAGTGTCATTTTTCATATATTGAGAGAAGGTAAAAAATTTTTCCTGCATTTAAAAACCATCCTTATTATTAGTTCTCCATTAGTAAAATATATTCACTACTTTAGATAAAATACATACTATGGTTATTAAGTAAGAGTTAGCTTAGGTTAAGATGTTTAACCTAAGTAACAAATTAATTGATAGGAGTAAGATTATGAAACGATTATGTGATTTTCAAGTTGGAGAAAAAGTTATGATTAAAAATTTATTAAGCGATGGATTAATGAGAGAAAGAATGTTAGCTTTAGGCTTTGTTAAGGGGACAGTTATTGAAATTGTTCGAAAAGGGCCTAAAAATAATCTTACAGTTTTTAAGGTAAGAGAAACCATGATTGCTCTTAGGCAAGAAGAATCTTTATTAATAGAAGTAGCCTAGGAGGTAAATATTATGGGGCTTACTTATGAATCTGTTAAAAAAGATGCTTTAAAAGACATGTTTAATATAGATAAAAATGACGGAGAGTATGTGATCGCATTAGCTGGTAATCCTAACACCGGTAAAAGTACTGTATTTAATACCTTAACTGGGTTACATCAGCACACGGGTAATTGGCCAGGAAAAACTGTAGTTAATGCTAGAGGTGAATTTCAATATAAAGATAAAAAATATATTTTAGTAGATCTTCCAGGAACTTATTCTATATTTGCAACCTCTGTTGAAGAAGCTGTAGCAAGAGATTTTATATGTTTTGGAAAACCTGACCTAACTATAGTTGTAGTTGATGCAACCAGTTTAGAGAGAAATCTAAATCTAGCCTTTCAAGTTATGGAGATAACCTCCGATGTGATTTTGTGTATAAATCTAATAGATGAAGCAGAAAGAAAAGGAATAACTATAGATGGAAAAGGCTTAGAAAAAGATTTAGGAATTCCAGTTGTTTTAACCTCTGCTAGAAACAATATAGGAATGGATAACTTAAAGGAAGAAATAGATAAAAAGGTTGCTGAAAAGTTTAAAAGGTTGGGGACAGTTAAGCATAATTATATAAAATATTACCCTAAAATTGAAAAAGCTATAGATATAATTCAAAAGGATGTTGAGGAATTAAGTATTGATTTAAACTCTAGATGGTTATCATTAAGATTAATTGATGGTGATGAGTCTATAATAAAGGGTGTAGAAGAGTATTTAGGAAACGACGAAATAAAGAATATTATAGAAAAAAACAAAGATTTGATTGATTCAATTAATAATAAAGAGATACGAGAAGATATAACTTCTAAAAACTATAAACAAGCAGAACTTTTAAGGGACAGTTATGTAAAAATATCAAATAAAAAGGTTGATAGGGATAAGAAAATAGATGACATTATAACCTCAAAGAGATTTGGAATTCCTCTTATGATACTGATGTTAGCCGTTGTTTTATGGATAACTATAGCAGGAGCTAATGTTCCATCACAAGTTTTGGCTGATATGTTATTTAAATTTCAAGATGTATTAACTGATATTTTCATTAAATTAAACGCACCAGAGTGGCTTCATGGAGTTTTAATTTTAGGTCTATATAAAACCATGGCCTGGGTTATTTCTGTTATGCTTCCTCCTATGGCAATATTTTTTCCGTTATTTACGTTGCTAGAAGATTTTGGGTATCTTCCAAGAGTAGCATTTAATCTAGATCATGTATTTAAAAAAGCTTGTGCTCATGGAAAACAATGTTTGTCTATGTGTATGGGATTGGGGTGCAATGCAGCTGGGGTAATAGGTTGCAGAATTATAGACTCTCCAAGAGAAAGACTTATAGCTATTTTAACCAATAACTTTGTACCTTGTAATGGTAGATTTCCTACTTTGATAGCTGTTTCTACCGTATTTTTTGGAGTTGCAACAATAAATGATAAATCAAGTATAATACCAGCACTTATGGTTTCATTAATAGTTATTTTAGGAATTTTTATAACATTAGGGGTATCATATTTATTATCTAAAACTCTTCTTAAAGGGATTCCTTCAAGTTTTACATTAGAATTACCACCTTATAGAAAACCGAAGTTTGGAAGTGTTTTATATACTTCAATAATAGATAGAACAATATTCGTTTTAGGAAGAGCAGTAGCTATAGCTGCCCCTGCAGGAGTAGCCATTTGGATACTTGGTAATATTTATATAGGTGATATGAGTATAATAAGTCATGTAGCAAACTTTCTAAATCCATTTGCACAATATATAGGATTAGATGGATTTATATTATTAGCTTTTATTTTAGGATTACCAGCTAATGAAATAGTTGTACCTATACTGCTTATGGCTTATTTATCAACAGGATCTATGGTGGAGTTTGATAGTATAGATTCTCTTCGTCAAATATTAGTAGCAAATGGATGGACCACACTAACAGCATTAAATGTTTTGATATTTACTTTATTGCATTGGCCTTGTGCTACAACATTGTTGACTATAAAAAAAGAGACTGGAAGTATAAAGTGGACAATTTTAGCTGCAATACTTCCAACAGTTATAGGAATAGGTTTATGTTTTATAACAACTACAATTTACAGACTTTTTGTATAATAAAACTCCCATTGAAGTAAGTTTCAATGGGAGTTTTATGTGTAATTATAAGTAATAAAATAAGTAATTTACACTATAAATTTATTTTTGGAAGTGATCTTGAACCATTACTAAAGCTTCACCAAATCTTTGCAAATGTACTACTTCTCTTTCTCTTAAAAATTTCAATACATCTTTAACAGAAGGATCATCTGTTAAAAGAATTAGCCTTTCATAAGCGGCTCTTGCTTTTTGTTCTGCAGCCATATCTTCAGTAAGGTCTGCAACTGGATCTCCAGTAGCTTGAATATAAGCTGCTGTCCAAGGAACTCCACCTGGGTCAGAAGGATAGATTCCTTTTCCATGTACTGCATAGTTCGTATCAAAACCATGTTTCTTTAGTTCTTCTATAGAAGTGCCTTTAGTTAATTGGTACATCATTGTAGAAATTATTTCTACATGTGCAAGCTCTTCTGTTCCTATGTCTGTTAATAAACCTTTTGACTTTCCAGTAGGCATAGTATATCTTTGGCTAAGATATCTAATTGATGCACTTAATTCGCCATCAGGTCCTCCTAGTTGAGTTAAGATTAGTTTAGCAAAGCGTAGGTCAGGTTGTTTTATGTCCACAGGATATTCTAGTCTTTTTTCATAATACCACATAAAAATTTTCCCTCCAAATTTTAATCATTAAATTTACGTTCCCAAGGCCAAGGACCAGAAACCCATTGATCCCAATCTTTTGCAGTTTGTATACCGTAGTTAGTTAGTGGACCATATTTCTTTTCATATTCTTTTCTTAAATCCATAAGTTCTTTTGACAAGCAGTTAAAGTATTCAAGGGCATCTTTATTATCTTCATAGTTATCAAGATATAGATTTACATCAACAAGACTAAATCCAACTTCTTGAATTTTTTTTAGTAGATCTTTTTTATCCATTGTAATCCTCCTAAAGTAATTGTTTAGCATAAGGTTTGTCTAAATCTCTAAATATAGTTCCACGCTTTAGAGAAGTGTCTGCATCATAGACATTTTCAAATGGCTGGAATCTTACATAAGCTTTAGCATAATCCATTTTGTGTTCTTTATGAGATTTACTCGAATGTCTTTCGTTATTATCATACATAACATGGGCCTCCTAAATTAATTTACTTATATTACCAATCAATATAATTTATGAAATTATACTTATTATTGTTACAAATGGAAGAACACATTAACCTGGGAATGGAGTTAATATTGGAGAATAAGGAGAGTTTAATTCTCTCATTCTTTGATCAATAATATTAACAAGACTTACTATGAGACCATAAAGTATTTCTTGCCTAAATTTAGGATGAACGTCAGTAGTACCTTCTTCATATTCCCGGGAAACTTGAATAAATCTATAATATGCTATTCTAGTAAATTGACAAATTGTAAAGAAAATAAAAATAGTTGATAAATTTGAATCTATTGCAGGATTACGAAGTTTGGTTACATCACCACCTTGATATTTAATAACTATTTGATCTATAGATTCCTGGGTAGCTTTAAGTAGATACAAATAAGATGCTAATCCTGTATAAACTGCATAAAGCTGATCATTAAGAAGAGTTAATTCTCCCATATCATGTCTATATTGATCTGGATCGAAGTTTGTAGAATCATCAGAAGACTGATTATTTTTATTTGAATTATTAGAAAAATTATCTTTATTTACATCTGGGGGGTTATTATTTTTAGATTTCTTAGTATCTTTTGAGCCACTAGGTTTATCACGCTTCTTAGACACTTATTTTGCCTCCTAAGATTTCTACAGAGAAATTCTGTTTTCTTAATATATACTATTTATTATTTATAAAATGGGTTCTTGTAGTTTTAACATAGTTTACATCTTTGATTAACATTCATTTGCTAAATTTATATTAGAAATAAATTTTGGAGGATGATTTTGTGGAATTAAATTTTGCAGTAATAAGTGATATACATGTAAAAGCTCATAATTCTAAAGAAGATGAAAAACTTGATTTAGCATTAAGTAGATTAAAAGAATATCAACATAATTTAGATGCATTAATTATTACTGGAGATATAACTAATAGTGGAAGAGAGAAAGAATACAAGAAGTTTAACAAGATTTATAACAAGTATTCAGAGTTTTTAGGAGAAAAGATATTTCTTATGGGTAATCATGACTGCTGGGGTGGGGTATCAATTAAAGCAGCACAAAAAAGATTTAAAGATAACTTAAATGAAGACATTAATTCACACAAAGTTATAAAAGGGTATCATTTCATTTCAATTAGTACTGAAGGAAAAAGATTAAGTGGACTATTTAGTAAAAAACTTTTAGCTTGGCTTAAAAATGAACTTGAGGTAGCTAGGGATGATGATTATAAGAAACCAATATTTTTAGGAGTTCATCAGCATATTGAAAATACTGTTTATGGAAGTGAGGCTTGGGGAAACAAGGATCTATATGAAGTTTTAAAGGAATTCCCTCAAGTAATAAATTTCTCTGGACATTCTCATTACCCTTTGAATGATGAAAGAAGCATTCATCAAAAAGACTTTACCTCTGTAGGTGCTGGTTCAACTAGCTATATTGAGTTAGAAAGGGGGAAGGTAAACGGAACAATTCAGCCAAAGGCAGACAAGGTATCACAAGGATTAATAGTAAAAGTATCAGAGGACAATGTGGTTAAAATCGCTACTATTGATTTTACAAAAAAACAAGTTAATGAGGATAGATGGATAATAAATGAACCATCAAATAAGGACAACTTTCTATATACAGATAATAGAAGGTATTTAAGAAAAAAGCCTTATTTTAAGAAAGAAAGTTCAGTTCATATTAAATATGTTACTAATAATGTTGCAAAGATAAGTTTCACTCAAGCTTTACATGAAGATTTCATTCATTCTTATGAGATCAGTGTTGTTAATAAAAATAACAATAAGGAGTTTAAAAAAATGAAGATTTTTTCAGATTTTTATATGGAATATATAAAGTCGAGATTAAGCTTTAAGATAAAAGGGCTTTTTCCAAACACAGAGTATACTGTTAGAATAAAAGCTATAGAATCCTTTGGAAATAAGAGTGAAAACTATCTGCAGACTGATTTTAAGACTTTAAGTATAGCTGATTCTTTAATGAACTTTAACAAGCTTCTCTCAATATCAAGAATAGAAGAAAACAGTATAGATTTTGATTAAATTTATATATATGTTTAAAAACCTACAAAATATGTGTAAAATACTAATGAAGCGAAATATGGAGTAGGAGTGATTGTTATTTTTGAAGTTTTATTAAGGGTTAAGAATTCTTTAATTAACGAGACAATAGAGAAACTAGAGATTTTAGGGGTATCATCTACCTATTATGATGTACCTTATGAGGTCACAGTTGACGATAATGGGTATGGGTATTTTGAAAAAGAGGATAGAGAGATAGATTTACATGTATATTTTTATGATGAGGATAGGTCAGAAGCGGAAAGCTTAGTAGATAAGATAAAAGATGAATTTGAGATTGAAGAGACTTTGGAGCTAGTAGAGGTTTCTGAAGATAACTGGCAGCAAAGTTTTGAACCTATAGATTTAAATAATGGATGGATAATAGCAGAAAAGGATTATTCACCAAATGGTTTAAATAAGATTAATTTTGAATCTCAAGGATCTTTTGGAACAGGTCTTCATGAAACAACTCAAGACTTGTTACGTTATATTTTAGATAGAGATTTTCAAGGAGAGTCAGTTTTAGATTTAGGAGCTGGTTCAGGGATTTTAAGTTTAGCAGCTTCTATAAAAAATGCGGATAGAGTAGTTGCGTTAGATATTAGAGATGTTACTGAAGAAGTACTATATAATGCATCTTTAAATAATGTTTATAACATAGAAGTTGTTATAAGTGATGTCACATCAAAGACTTTTGGAGTTTCAGGTAAGTTTGATGTTGTATTTATAAATATTGGCGGTGAAGAAACTCTATCTTCAATGGATTTTATAAATGAAGTATTAAAACCAAATGGTGTACTATTCGTTTCGGGTATGGTTGAGTGGAGTAGTGAAAAAGTTTTAGATATAGTTAAAAGCTACGGATATACCTTAAATAAAAGTACAAAAACCAATGAGTGGGTAACAGCTGTATTAACAAAAAATAAATAATATTATTTGAGCTTATAGCATAAATATAGTACAGTAATAATTTTTTAGGGGACGGTTATGATAAATATTTCAATAACCATTGATGTTAAAAATCCTGGTGAGGTAGCAGCTAATCACGGAATTCCTGGTTTTGTTCCACAAGATTTGATTAGGGGTAAGGTGGAAAGCGAAATTAAGAGTACTATAATAAAAAAACTTAAAGTTGCACTTGCAGATGAACTAAGGAGAAATGGTGTTAAGTGTAATATGAATATAAGCTAAAATTAAAAGATGAGCATGTAATATAGTGCTCATCTTTTCTAAACTAATTTTTAGCTTTTTCTACTTTTAGAGATTTACCTTTTATAGTTGCATTTTTTAGTTCTCTTAAAACTAAATCACCTTTACCGTTCATAATGTCAACATAGGAGACATTGTCAGAAACATCTATTATACCTATATCATCAGGCTCAATACCAGGAATTCTGCATATTGCACCTACAATATCACCAGGGCGTATCTTTTTCTTTTTTCCACCGTTTAAGTATATCTTAGTAATGTCTTTTGAAACTTCTTTCTTTTTACTAGTAGTAACTTTTTTGAAGTTTTCATTTTTTAGCTTGAAGTCTTCTTTATTTGCAAGGAATTCTTCTCTACTAGGTGGAGAAAGTTTAGGGATTTTATAATTTATATAATCTTGAATTTCTTGAAAGAACTTATCTTCATATGGAGTCTTAAAGGTTAAGGCAACTCCAGAGTTTCCAGCTCTTCCTGTTCTTCCAATTCTATGTACATACTTCTCTTTTTCCATAGGAAGGTCATAGTTTATTACTAAAGAAACCTTATCTATATCAAGACCTCTTGATGCTATATCAGTAGCTATAAGGAATCTAAACTTACCTGATTTAAACTCATCTATAGTTCTTAATCTTTCTGGTTGAAGCATTCCTCCATGAAGTCCTTTTGATGGATATCTTTTTCCTTCAAGTTTAGAAATAAGAGTATCAACATTTTCTTTTGTTCTACAGAAAAGTATTGCACTGTCAGGGTTTTCTTTTATAAGTAATTTTTCAAGTAAAGAGAACTTATCTTCATCTTTTACTTCAAAGTATCCTTGTTTTATACTCTCAACAGTAAGCTTGTTTGGAGTTATTTCAACATTTTTAGGGGACTTCATATGTCTATCACAAATTGTTTTAATTTGCTCCGGAATAGTTGCAGAAAATAGCAAAGTGGTTCTCTTTTTAGGAAGATAAGATAAAATCTCTTCAACTTCTTCTAAAAAGCCCATACTTAACATTTCATCAGCTTCATCCAAAACTAGATATTCTATTTCACTTACATTTAAAGTTTCACGCTTAATATGATCTAGAGTTCTACCTGGAGTACCTACAACAACATGAACTCTTTGTTTAAGTTCATTTATTTGACTAGTTATAGGTTGTTTTCCAAAGATAGCAACAGAACGAATTTTGTTGTATCTACCTATGTTATTTATGTCTTCTTTAACTTGGACAGCTAGCTCTCTAGTTGGTGTTAATACAAGTGCCTTAGGGTTTTTTATTTCTACATCAATAGATTGACATAGAGGTATTGCAAAGGAAGCAGTTTTTCCACTACCTGTTTGAGCTTTTACAATTAAGTCTTTCTTTTGAAGTACTATAGGAAGAACTTTTTTCTGTACGTCTGTAGGATTTGAGTATCCTAATTCCTCTAAAGCTTTTAGAATATTAGGATTTAAATTAAAATCTTTAAAATTAATATTATTCAACAATTTCACCTTTTTCTATAAATTCATAACGTATCTACTATATTAACATTATACCCTATAAAGTAAAATACTTTCTCTATCTATTGCTTAAGAAATTTTATAGTGCTATTATAAAAATATAACTTAAATAGCACAGGGGTGTTGGATTATTGCCAACTGAGAGTAAGAACTAAAATTCTTTAACCCTAGTACCTGAACTGGATAATGCCAGCGTAGGAAGTGTTTTGTTTAATAGTATTTTATGAAGTTAAACACAATCCTATGGGTTGTGTCTTTTTTTTGTTTAAAATAATTTTAATTGAGGTGTTTTTTTATGAAAAATAATGTTGTTCAAGCTTTAAAAGATGTTAGAGAAAAGTCTCCTTTAGTTCATCAAATAACAAACTATGTTACTGTTAATGATTGTGCTAATATAACTTTAGCGATAGGTGCATCCCCAGTTATGGCTGATGATATAAACGAAGTTGAGGATATGGTTAGCATAGCTTCTGCTTTAGTAATAAATATAGGAACACTTAACAGTAATACTGTAAAATCGATGATAGCTGCAGGTAAAAAAGCTAATGAACTTGGAGTTCCAGTTGTTTTAGATCCTGTAGGGGTTGGAGCAACTCCATTTAGAAATAAGGTTGGGGCAGAGCTGATTAAAGAAGTAAAGTTTTCTGTAATTAGAGGAAACTTATCTGAAATAAAGAGTTTATATGGAGCTGATGTTAAAACTAAAGGAGTAGACTCTTTAGAAGAAAGTTCTTTAAATGAAGTTGGACTAGCGAAAGAGATTGCACAAAAATGGGGGACAGTTATCGCAATTACTGGAGCTAAAGATATAATCACTGATGGAGAAAGAGTTGCGATTGTAGAAAATGGACACAAGATAATGTCAAAAGTTACTGGAACAGGATGTATGTGTACAGCTTTAACTGGAGCATTTGCAGGAGTTTGTGAAGATGCATTTACAGCAGCTTTAGCTGGAGTGGTCTCTATGGGAATTGCAGGAGAAAAAGCTAATGAAAGACTAGGAGAAAATGAGGGAACAGGTAAACTAAGATCAAACATTATAGATGAGATATATAACTTGTCTCCAGAAGTTATTTTAGAAAGAGGTAAGGTAGATGAAAAATAATATAGATTATACATTATATTTAGTTACGGATAGAGATGTTTTAAAAGGAAGAGACCTTTGTGAAGCTGTAGAAAAAAGCATCAAAGGTGGAGTCACACTAGTACAGTTAAGAGAGAAGGATATAAGCTCTCTAGATTTCTATAACTTAGCTGTGGCAGTTAAGAAGATTACAGACAAATATAATGTTCCTCTTATTATAAATGATAGAATTGACATTGCTTTAGCAGTTGATGCAGCTGGAGTTCATGTAGGTCAAAGTGATATACCTGCAAAGGTTGCCAGAAGAATTATTGGAGATGATAAGATATTAGGTATTTCTGCTGCAACTTTAGAAGAAGCTAAATTAGCAGAAGCTGAAGGGGCAGACTACTTAGGAATTGGAGCTGTTTTTCCAACTGATACAAAAAAGGATGCTCGTTCAGTTTCGGTTGAACTTTTAGGTGAGATAAAAAAATCCTTAACTGTCCCTGTAGTTGGTATAGGTGGGATTAGCGAAAGTAATGTTGAACTATTAAAAGAAAGTAAAATAGATGGAATAGCAGTTGTAAGTGCTATTTTAGGGAAAGATGATATTGAACAAGCAGCTAAGAATATGCTTGTGAAGTTTAAATAAAAGCATAATTGGGGACGGTTAAGTATAAATTTTATACTTAACCGTCCCATAATTTTTTCTCAAAATATATATTACAACATTAAATAAATTTAGTGCATAATATAACAAGGAGGTGAATCTTATGATAGATGTAGCATTATTAGGTTGTGGTGGAGGAATGCCAATGCCAAATAGAAATCTTTCTTCAATTTTATTAAATTATAGAGGCAGAAAGATATTAGTGGATTGTGGAGAAGGAACTCAGGTTTCTATGAGAATGATTGGCTGGGGATTCAAAACCATAGATATTATATGCATAACGCATATTCACGGAGATCATATTGTAGGGCTTCCAGGCTTATTGTCTACTATAGGAAATAGCGGAAGAACAGAGCCGTTAGCAATAATAGGCCCAGAAGGAATTGAAAATACAGTTAATTCGCTAAGGGTAATATGTCCATATCTACCTTATGATATTGAGATAATAGAAAATCCACTTGATTCTATAGAGTTAGATAATTTTATTAATATATCTACATTAAATCTTGATCATTCAGCTCCTTGCTTAGGGTATAGTTTTTATATAAAAAGAGCACCAAAATTTAGTGTTGAAAAGGCATTAGAAAATAACATACCGAAAGATCTATGGAATGTTTTGCAAAAAGGAAATGAAATAGAGTTTGGAGGTAAAATATTTAATCCATCTATGGTTTTAGGTAGTGATAGAAAAGGAATTAAATTATCAATAATAACAGATACAAGACCTATAGATGAAATTATAAACTTTGTTAGGGACAGTTATCTATTTATATGTGAAGGTACTTATGGTGATGATAATGATATAGAAAAAGCGATAAAGAATAAACATATGACTTTTAGAGAGGCAGCTAATTTAGCTAAAAATGCAGAGGTAGGGGAACTGCTTTTAACTCACTTCTCACCAGCTATGGAGGACACTAGTAGATATTTAGAGAATGCTAAAGATATTTTTGAAAATGTTGTAATAGGCGAAGATAGGCTCATAAAAACTATATCTTTTAGGGACAGTTAAGTATTAGTTATAAAAAATATGCAAGTAAAATCAACGCTTTTATAAGCGAATAGTTATAAAGAAGCAATACTTGTCCACAATGAATTCTCAAAGAATAAAAAAATTAAAAAAGAATTTTTAAGATATGATTTCTTAAACAGCTTTTAAATTCAAAGCAACATATTCATCAATAAACTTTGAATAATTACGATTATCCATTAATAAATTTAGGCCAACTGAAGACAAGCGGGATACGTTAGATGCACAAATATTGCCCAATATACCACATATGGATTTTATATTAATATCACATAAAGAGCGCAGCATAGTTACTATTAATGCACGTATGTGTATAAATTCTCTAATATTTTTACTGAATATGAGATTTTTGTTCACTTTAAATTTATTACATATAAAATTAATTATGGAATTAGGAGAATAATTTCTATTAATATAAACTTTTCCACTTATATATAAGGATTTATCTTGTTTAATATTAATATCTTTATCTTTCAACTTACTGGTAATCAAAAGAGCCTCTAAGTATTTTTCTCTTGCTTTTTTTAAACTATCAGATAAAAGTGAGAGAATAAACAAATCGTCTAGAATTTCAAATTCATCAGCTTTAATTCCTAAAAATACAGATAAGCTTGAAAATCTATATTTCTCAGGAGATTTTGAATAGTTTCTAATATCCATTGGATTTCTATGTATATATAGTGATAATGAATATAAGTATTTTTCATCAGATACTAATTTACTTTTAAATCTATCTTGAAATAAATGACCATGTCTATTGTATTTGAAATTAAAGTATCGTGCATATTTAAAGTTAATTCTATGCATAATTTTAGAAATATCAGCTCCACAACTGTCAATTATAAAATGACAGTGATTGCTCATAAGACAATATGAGTATATTTTAAATTTAAAAAGATGCTGAGTTTCTTTAATTATTTTTAAATATTCTACTTTGTCGTCAGAAGTTTTAAATAGATTTACATCACTTATACTGCGCATTATAACATGAAAAATACCGTTATCTTGTTTTATTCTTGGTAACCTTGGCATAAAAATCATCTCCTTAACTAAATTATTGACATCAAAAAGGAGAGTTAAACATTTTAGAGACAGTTAACAAGTTTATTTAAACAAATTTTGTTAACTGTCCCTAATTCTTATTGACAAAATATAACCATAATCATATTATAGTATTAATAAAAAAATATTATTAAAATCTATGAGTAAGAGTAGTAACTTTTAAAGGGATTTTCAGAGAGTAAGTGGGTTGGTGTGAACTTACAATAACTTTTTTAGTGAATGGACTTACGAGAGAGAGCTGAATTTGAGTATGCAATACGTTTTCCTACGTTACAGGGATAAGATATGAAAGTATCTGACAATGAGATGGTATAAGTAAGATTATAATCTTTTGTAATTTTATTTATGCTAACAGAGGTGGCAACGCGGATATTCGCCCTCTATAGAACTTTATAGTTCTATAGAGGGCTTTTTTTATTACAATCAATAGATTTAAAAAGGGGGCTTTTATAATGGAATTTAAAGATTATTTATTAAAAGTATCATCGGGAAGTGATCTAAATCAAAAAGAAGCAAAAGAGGCTGTAAACTACATGTTTTCAGATGAAGCTACACAAGGAGAAATTGGGGGATTTTTACTTGCATTAAAAACAAAAGGTGAGAGTTATGAAGAAATAGCTGGAATGGCAGAAGGTATGAGAGAAAATGCTATAAAACTAAAAAATATAGAAGGTCTCTTTGATAATTGTGGGACTGGTGGAGATAGAAGTGGAAGCTTTAATATATCTACAACCAATAGCTTTCTATTAGCAGCTGGGGGTGTGAAGGTTGCCAAGCATGGTAACAGATCAATATCATCAAAAAGTGGATCAGCAGATTTATTAACCTCTTTAGGAGTGAATATTAATATTACTAAAGAGGGTATAGAAGAACTTATTGAGAAAATTGGAATAGTTTTTCTATTTGCACCAAACATGCAGCCTAAATTCAAAAATATCATGCTTGTTAGAAGAAGTCTTGGAATACCAACTATCTTTAATATTTTAGGACCACTTGCAAATCCGTTTAAACTAGAGTCACAACTTTTAGGGGTTTATAGAAAAGATTTGGTTGAGCCAATAGCAAAAGCACTTAAGGCTATGGGAAGAACGGGAATTGTTTTAAATGGAGATGACAGGCTAGACGAAGGAACTTTAACTGGAGAAACACATTTGGCCATAGTAGGAAAAGAGAGTATAGAATACAAGAGTATAACTCCAGAAGAGTTGGGTTTTCAAAGAATAACATTAAAGGACATCCAAGGTGGGGAGCCAGAATACAACAAACAGATAACTTTAGATATTTTAAATGGAAAAAAAGGAGCATGCAGAGATACAGTTTTGTTTAATTGTGCACTGGGACTTCTAGCTGCTAATAAAGTCTCCTCTTTAGAAGAGGGAATAGATAGAGGAAAAGAAATTATAGATTCAAAAAAAGCATTAAATAAATTAAATCAACTAATTGAGGAGAGTCAATGTTATGCATAATATTTTAGAGGAAATAGTTGAAAAAAAGAAAGAAGATTTAAGATTTTTGAATAGAGAAGAAATTCATAATAAAGCTATGGAACTTAAAAATAATAGGGGACAGTCACTGAAAAATTCCCTAATAAAAAGCCAAACTCTAGGAATAATATCAGAAATAAAAAGAGCTTCTCCCTCAAAAGGTGATTTAAATATAAATCTAGATGTTGAAAAAATGGCTAAATTTTATGAAAATGCTGGAGCTAAGGCAGTATCTGTTTTAACTGAAGAGAGATATTTTAAAGGAAACTATAAGGATTTAGAAAATGCAAGAAAATGCTTAACTGTCCCCATATTAAATAAAGACTTCTTTATAGATAAAATACAGATTGATTTATGTAAAATTTATGGTGGAGATGTGATTCTTCTTATTCTTAAGGTTTTATCAGATGAAGCGGCAAAGGAACTTTTAGATTATGCACATTTTATGAATTTAGAGGTTTTAATGGAGGTTCATGATGAAGGAGAGCTCTTAAGGGCAAAGGAACTTAAACCAGATATTATAGGAATTAATAATAGAAACTTAGAAACCTTTGAAGTAAGCATAGATACAACTAGAGCACTTTCTAAATATATAAAAGAAGATGGACTAATTATTTCAGAAAGCGGGATAAAAACAAGAGAAGATGTTAAGAAGCTAAAAGAACATGGAGTTAAAGGAATATTAGTTGGGGAAAGTTTTGTAACTTCAGGAAATGTTGAAGAAACTTTTAGGGAGTTAACTTTATGACAAAGATAAAGATTTGCGGGATTAAAGACAGAGAAATAGGAAAGTATGTTGAAGAATTAGGTGCAGATGCGCTTGGATTTATTCTTTGTCCATCAAAAAGAAGAATAGATCTGGATACCTTAAAAGCTATTACTTTAGGGTTAGGAAATAAGGTCGAGAAAGTTGGGGTTTTTGTTAATCAATCAGAAGACGAGATAAAAAAATATTACTGTGAAGGCGGATTATCCATGGTACAACTTCATGGTGATGAGGATGAAAACTTTATAAGAAAACTTCCCTTTAAAGTTATAAAAGCCTTTAACGTAGGGACGTTAGAAGATGTGGAAAAAGCTTTAAACTATGAAGTTCCTTTTATTTTACTGGAAGGAAAAGGCCTTTTAAACGGTGGAAATGGAAACAAATTATCATCTGAAGTTTTAGAATTTTTGGGGACAGTTAACAAAAAAGATAGAGAAAGAATAATCTTAGCTGGAGGACTTAGCGCTGAAAATGTACTAGATGCAATAGAAGCAGCAAAACCTTGTATGATTGATGTTTCTTCAAGTGTGGAAGTAGATGGGGTTAAAAATAAGCAGAAAATAAAAGAATTTATAGAAATAGTAAGGGGGCATAAATAAATGTATAATTTACCGGATGAAAGAGGCCATTTTGATATTTATGGTGGAAGGTTTGTTGGAGAAACCTTGATGGAACCATTAAAAGAGCTAGAGAAATACTATAAAGAGGCAATAAAGGATGAAGCTTTTCAAAAAGAATTCAATTATTATCTAGAAAAATATGTAGGAAGAGAAACTCCATTATACTATGCTGAAAGATTAAGTGAGTTTTGTGGTGGAGCTAAAATCTATTTAAAAAGAGAAGATTTAAACCATACTGGAGCACATAAAATAAATAATACAGTAGGGCAGGCCTTACTAGCATTAAGAATGGGAAAAAAAAAGGTGGTTGCAGAAACAGGAGCTGGGCAGCATGGGGTAGCTACAGCAACTGTTGCAGCTATGTTTAACTTAGAATGTATAGTTTTTATGGGTGCTGAGGATGTAAAAAGGCAAGCTTTAAACGTGTTTAGAATGAAGCTTTTAGGGGCTAAGGTTGTGGCAGTTGAAAGTGGAAACAAAACCTTAAAAGATGCTTGCAACGAAGCTTTAAGATATTGGGCTGAAAATGTTAATGATACAAACTATATACTTGGCTCAGTTCTAGGACCGCATCCATACCCAAAGATGGTTAGAGATTTTCAAAGTGTAATAGGAAAAGAAACTAAGAAGCAAATATTAGAAACAGAAGGTAAACTTCCAAATGCAATAGTAGCTTGCGTAGGTGGAGGAAGTAATTCAATTGGAATGTTTTATCCTTTTATAGAAGATGAAGAAGTTGAACTTATTGGAGCTGAAGCAGGTGGACTTGGAGTAGATACAGAGGAACATGCAGCAACAATAGCTAAAGGGAAAAAAGGAATTTTACATGGAGCACTTATGTATTTAATTCAAGATAAAGATGGTCAAGTTATTGAACCATATTCAATATCAGCAGGGTTAGATTATCCAGGTGTTGGACCGGAACATTGTTATCTAAGTGATACAAAGAGAGCAAAATATTATCCAATTAATGATGATGAGGCGTTAGAAAGCTTTAAACTTTTATCAAAATTGGAAGGGATAATTCCAGCTCTAGAATCTGCTCACGCTGTTGCTTATGCAGTTAAGAAAGCAAAAACTATGAAAAAAGATGAAATTTTAGTTGTATGTTTATCTGGAAGAGGAGATAAAGATGTAGAAAGAGTTAGTGAATTATTTGGGGGTGAAGCTAATGAGTAATTTATTGAAGCTATTAAATGAGAAAAAAGAAAAAGGGGAAAAAGCATTTATTCCTTATATCATGGTTGGAGAAGATTCTTTAGAGAGAACCTATAAAGATATACTGTTTTTAGAAAAAGAAGGAGCGACTTTAATAGAGCTTGGGATACCTTTTTCAGACCCAGCTTCTGATGGGACAGTTATCCAGGAAAGTGGAATCAAGGCTTTGAAAAATGGGATGAATGTTCATAAAGTTTTTGAGTTGATATCAAAAGTTAGAGAAGTATCGGAAGTTCCTTTAGTTATAATGAGTTATATAAATCCAATATTTAAGTTTGGGTTAGAGGAGTTTTTTAAAAGATCATCTGAGTTATCAGTTCAAGGAGTAATACTCCCAGATGTTCCAATAGAGGAGTTTTCCTTTATAGAAAAATATATAAAAAAGTATGAAATAGATTATATACCTTTGTATTCACCAACAACTCCTTTAGAAAGAGTTAAAGATTTATGCGAAGTAGGTTCAGGTTTCCTATATGTTGTAACCTCATTAGGAGTTACAGGCGAAAAGGAAATAGATAAGAAAAACTTGGGGGACAGTCTTGCAAAGATTAGAGAAAATTCCACTCTTCCTATCATGGCTGGGTTTGGGATAAGTAGTAAAGAGGATGTAAAAGAGATAAAACAATATTCAGATGGTGTTATTGTAGGTAGCAAAATAATCAAACTTTTAAGAGGGGACGGTTATGCAGAAATTTCAGAATTAATTAAGGCGGCTAGAGAGTGAGTATGAATAAAAATTATATAACACCAATGAATATTGAGATTACTGCCTGTAAAAAAGAGCTAGACTTTAAGGATTTAAGTTTCTTAGAGGAAGAAATAAATAATAATAAAGGAGCACTATTTTCATCAAACTATGAATTTCCTAATAGATATTCAAGATGGGAGCTTGGAGTAGTAAATCCTTATTTAGAAGTTAGAACTACAGGACTTCAGGGACAGGTAAGAGCATTAAGTAAATCTGGTAAAGAACTTCTAAAAATAGTAAAGGTAATTTTACAGAAAATAGATGGCGTGAATTTAGAGATTAACGAAGACATAATAAAATTCACACTAGAGAAAGATAACAAGGTTTATAGGGAAGAGGAAAGAAGTAAAAAGAGAAGTATATTTACAATAATAAGAGCTCTTATGAACGGATTTAAAAGTGAAGATAATTGGCTTGGACTATATGGAGCTTTTGGTTATGATCTTGTTTTTCAATTTGAAGATGATATTAAACTTTATAAATCTAGAGATGACAGCGAAGATGTAGTTTTGTATTTCCCAGAGAAAATCTATTTAAGAGATAATAAATTATCAAAGACTTTTTGTGTAAAATATGATTTTTCTTATGAAGGAATAACCACAATCATTGAAAACAATGAAGCAATAAGTCAAAAAGATATTCAAAAGACATTAAATGAGGAGTATATCAAAAAAGGAGATTACTCAAAAATAGTAACCTTGGCAAAGGAAAGCTTTAGAAGAGGTGACTTGTTTGAAGTTGTTCCATCTTATTCAATAGTTAGAGAAACTGGACTTTATCCAAAAGAGATTTATCACAACTTAAAGAATATAAATCCAAGTCCCTACAACTTCTTTATAAATTTAGGTAAAGAATACTTAATTGGTTCATCACCAGAGATGTTTGTAAGAGTTGAAGATAAAAAAGTTGAGACTTGCCCAATTAGTGGAACTATAAAAAGAGGTGACAATGCCATAGAAGACAGCGAACAGATAAAGAAACTTCTAAACTCTAAAAAAGATGAAGAAGAGTTAACTATGTGTACAGATGTTGATAGAAATGATAAAAGCAGAGTGTGTAAAGAGGGGACGGTTAAGGTAATTAATCGAAGAACTATAGAGATGTATTCTCATTTAATTCACACGGTAGATCATGTAGAAGGAACATTAAAAGAAAACTACGATGCTTTAGATGCGTTCTTAACTCACATGTGGGCAGTTACTTTAACAGGTGCACCTAAAAAGAGAGCGATAGAATGGATAGAAAAAGTTGAGAAGGATAAAAGAAACTGGTATGGTGGTGCTGTAGGTTTTATAAAGTTTAATGGAGATATGAACACAGGAATAACTTTAAGAACTTTAAGATATATAGATAAAAAGGTTGAAATACGAGTTGGAGCTACACTTCTTATGAATTCTATTGAAGAGGATGAAGAAGAAGAAACAAAAGTAAAATCATTAGCTATGCTTAAAAGTTTAGAGAAATTTGAGGGACAGTTAAGCAGTAATTTCACGAAAAAAATTGTTAACTGTCCCCAAAAGAAAAGAGCATTAATTATAGATCATGAAGATTCGTTTGTGCATACCTTGGCTAACTATATTAAGACGTTAGGCTTTGATGTTGAGACATATAGAGGGGATGAAGGAAGAATGAAGCTAAAAGAAGAGAAGTTTGATGTTTTAATTCTTTCACCAGGACCAGGAACACCAAGGGAATTTAAATTAAATGAAAGTATTAAGATAGCTATAGAAAAAGGTGTACCTGTGTTTGGAGTTTGCTTAGGACTTCAAGGAATAGTTGAGTATTTTGGAGGAAAGCTTGACTATATTGAGAATCCAAGACACGGCAAAAAACTCAAAGTGAAAAAATCAAAAGAAGCTCCATGGGAATCAGTTAAGGAAGAATTTACAGTGGGACTATATCATTCTTTGTATGGAAAAGAAATTGGAGAGGATTTAATAAATATCTGTGAAGATGAAGAAGGAATACTAATGGGAGTAATGCATAAGAAGCTAAAAATATTAGGAGTTCAGTTTCATCCAGAAAGCATTTTAACTTTAGATAATGATAGTGGAATGTCATTACTTGGGGACAGTCTTCAATTTTTAACCAAAATATAAATTTAAATAATATATAAAACTAAAGATTTTCTTAAAAGAAAGTAGAAAACATGAATAATCATAAAAGCTGTAGTATAATATATTAAAGCCTATTATATTACAAGGTGGGGATTAATAATGAATAAAAAATTATATCTTTCAGAAACAGATAAAAAACTTTCAGGTGTTTGTGGCGGAATAGCCGAATATTTTGATATAGATTCAACACTAGTCAGATTAGGGTGGGTACTATTTGTGTGTTTAGGAGGAAGTGGAATTCTAGCATATATAATTTGCGCTATTATAATTCCTAATAGACCAGACTATATAAATTAATAAAAGATTGCTGATATATTTCAGCAGTCTCTTTTTTTAGAAAAAAAGCATACTATTGTTAACTAAATACTTTACAAACATAAATACTTAGGTATACAATGTACTTAGGTAACCTAGGTATATAGATATCCTAAGTAAGGAAGTGATATTTTGGCAGATTTCGAGAATCAACTTAAAAAAGGAATTCTCTCTATGTTAGTTTTAAAATTACTCAAAGATAAAGATATGTACGGCTATGAAATAATTCAAAAACTTGAGGAATTAAGTGAAGGCTATCACAGTTTAAAGGAGGGAACACTTTACCCAATGTTATATAAATTTGAAGATAAGGGATGGGTGGAGAGTTATAAGGTTTCCTTCGATGAGGAGAGAAAAATTCCGAGAAAATATTATAAAATAACGGAACATGGAAAAATAGAAGCATTTAACCAAGATATGACGTGGCATATTTTAAATGAAAGAACAAATAGGGTTTTAAAGTATATTGATAATAAGGGTGGTGGAAATTTATGAATAAAGAATTTGATAATTATATAAATAAAATAGTTAGCAACATTGGCTTAACTGGGAAAAAAGCTAGAAATATAAGAGAAGATTTATATTCATCACTAATAGAAAAGCAGCAGATAACAGGAGAAACTAATCCATATATTTTATTGGGAGATCCTGAAGATGTTGCAGAAGAGTTTAGAGAGAATATAGGAATTGAAAGAAGATATTTTCATGATTATTATTGGTATGAATATAAATCCAAGGTTACTGTTTTAGGAATACCACTAGTTCATATAAACTGTAAGCCTATGGGAGTAGCAAAAGGAATAATATCAATAGGAAGTATTGCAATTGGAGTTTTAGCTTTTGGGGGAATTTCTATTGGGGCTATAAGTTTTGGAGCTATAGCAATGGGCATTTTAGCTGCAATAGGTGGAATTAGCTTAGCTGGATTACTTTCTATAGGTGGAATTGCAATGGCTTTTGGAGTAAGCGTAGGAGGTGTAGCAATTAGCAAACTTATGGCTTGTGGTGGGTATGCAAGTTCTAATATAGCAATAGGGGGAATATCAAAGGGTGTAATTTCTATATTTAAACAAAGCGGAGAAGGAACATATCTATTTGATAATTCTTCAAATCTAAAAGAAATTATAAATACAATAAAAGAAGTGTATCCCAACATTAGTGAAAAAATTATCAATTTTATGGAGAAGTTTATTAGCCTTTTCTTAATGTCTTAAAGGTAAATACCATATATATTATATGAATGTATATGGTATTTTTAAATTTATTTGCAAAATGTAAATAGATTGTGATATAATTAGCAATATTTTAGACAGTTAGTAAATTGGACAAGAAATGCTAAAAATTAAAATCATAAATTTAATGATATTTTTTTAACTAAGATTAAGTTCACATTTAATTTATTTTTTAAATAATATCTGTAAACGATTGAGGAATGATAAATGTTATAATTGTGTATTAAATTCAGAATAGTCTAAATTTAGAGAAAGCTAGTGTTCTAAAAAATCTATGATAAAATTAATAACTGATTACAGGAAAGTAATATTTTATTTACTTGGAGGAGACTATGAATAAAGTAGTTATTAATGAAAAAATCGTAGAATTTAATGAAGCTACTACTATTTTAAAATTAGCAGGAGAAAATGGAATAGATATTTCAACTCTTTGCTTTTTAGATGATTGTAATGAAATCGGTAATTGTGGTGTATGTGTTGTAGAAATAGAAGGTAGAGATGAACTTGCAACATCTTGTACAACTTATGTGGAAGATGGAATGGTTATAAATACTAACAGTGAAAAAGTTCAAAATGCTGTTAAAGATAGAATATCAACATTATTAGATAAACATGAATTTAAATGTGGCCCATGTAAAAGAAGAGAAAATTGTGAGTTTTTAAAACTAGTTATTAAACATAAAGCAAGAGCTAGTAAGCCATTTGTAGTTGCAGACAAAGCTCAATATGTTGATGATAGAAGTAAGTCAATAGTTATTGATAGAACTAAATGTGTACTTTGTGGAAGATGTGAAGCAGCTTGTGAAAAGAAAACAGGAACTAGTTCCATAAAGTTAGTTGATAATGGAGATGGACTAAAGGTAACAACAACAGACAATAAATGTTTTGATGATACAAACTGTATACTTTGTGGACAATGTGTAGCGGCTTGCCCAGTTGATGCACTATCAGAAAAGTCACACATGGAGAGAGTTAAAGAAGCACTAGCAGATTCAGAAAAACATGTAATAGTAGCTATGGCGCCATCAGTAAGAACTGCTATGGGAGAACTCTTTAAAATGGGTTATGGTGTTGATGTTACTGGAAGATTATATACTTCTATGAGAAAGTTAGGTTTTGATAAAATCTTTGATATAAACTTTGGTGCAGATATGACAATAATGGAAGAGGCTACGGAGCTTGCTCAAAGATTAGAGAATAATGGACCATTCCCTATGTTTACATCTTGTTGCCCTGCTTGGGTTAGACAGGTAGAAAATTATTATCCAGAGTTTTTAGATAATATTTCAACTGCAAAGTCCCCTCAACAAATTTTTGGGACGGCAAGTAAAACTTATTATCCTAAATTAGAAGGATTAGACCCTAAAAATGTGTTTACTGTAACTATTATGCCTTGTACAGCTAAGAAGTTTGAAGCTGATAGACCAGAGATGGAGTATGAAGGATTAAGAAATATAGATGCAGTTATAACTACAAGAGAATTTGCAAAGATGATAAAAGATGCAAAAATAGATTTTGCTAATTTAGAGGATAGTACAGCTGACCCAGCTATGGGAGAATACTCAGGAGCAGGAGCTATATTTGGTGCTACTGGAGGCGTTATGGAAGCAGCTTTAAGAAGTGCTAAAGACTTCATAGAAAAGAAAGAGCTTAAAGAAATTGAGTACGAAGTAGTAAGAGGACTTAATGGAATAAAAGAGGCTACTGTAAACATAGCAGGAAAAGATATAAATATTGCAGTTATAAATGGAGCTGTGAATGTTTTTGAATTTATAAAAGCAGGTAGACTTGAAGGTAAAGAGTATCACTTTATCGAAGTTATGGCTTGTTCAGGTGGATGTGTAAATGGGGGAGGACAACCTCATGTAAATTCTATAGATAGAGCTAAAATGGATATTAGAGCTGTTAGAGCATCTGTTCTTTACAACCAAGATAAGAATTTACCTAAGAGAAAATCTCATGAAAATAGTGCTATAATAAAAATGTACGAAAATTATATGGGAAAACCGGGACAGGGTTTAGCTCATGAATTACTTCATATGAAATATAATAAGAAATAATATATTAAATCACTTCTATGAAAAAACATGGAAGTGATTTTTTTATGCGAATATTATTGAAATAATAAAGAAAAATATACGTAAAAGTATTGCAATTTTATATTAATTAGTATAAACTCTCCTATTGGGGAGAACTTTATCCCAAGAATATTAAAAAATATTCGTATAAATAATTTTGCATATAAGGGTAAGATGCCTAAAGGTTGGATTGTGCAAAATAAAGCGGAGGATGATACTATGTATGATGTGATTATTGTAGGAGCAGGTCCAGCTGGGATTTTTACAGCTTTAGAGCTTGTAAAACAAGAAAGTAAAAAGAAGATTTTAATTTTAGAGATGGGTAAAAGTATAGATAAAAGACATTGTCCTAAAGATAAGACTAAAGTATGTGTATCTTGTAAACCATATTGTCATATAACTACTGGTTTTTCGGGAGCGGGTGCTTTTTCAGATGGTAAGTTATCTTTAAGTTATGAAGTAGGTGGAGAATTACCTGATTTAGTAGGCAGTTCTAATGCTCAAGAATATATTGATTATACAGATAAAATATATTTAGAATTCGGTGCAGATTCAAAAATTGAAGGAGTAGGCAACGAAAAAGAGGTTAAAGAGATAAGAAAGAAAGCCATTGAAGGTGGACTTAAATTAGTAGACTGTCCTATAAGACATTTAGGAACAGAAAAAGCCCAAGACATCTATCTTAAAATACAGAACAAACTAATAGAGTTAGGTGTAGAAATTAGATTTGATACCTTAGTTAAGGATTTAATTATAGAAGATAATAAAATAAAAGGTGTACTAGCTACAGATTCTTTAAAGAAAGAAAAAAATGATGTAATATATGGGGAAACTATTGTAGTAGCAGCAGGAAGAAAAGGTGCGGATTGGCTAAAGGATATGTGTGTAGATCACAATATTAGCCATAAAGCTGGTACTGTAGATGTTGGAGTTCGTGTTGAAATAAGAAATGAAGTTATGGATGAAGTTAATAGAGTTTTATATGAATCTAAACTTATTGGATACCCAAAACCTTTTAAAGATAAGGTAAGAACTTTCTGTCAAAACCCAGGTGGTTTTGTAAGCCAAGAAAACTATGATAATAACTTAGCTATAGTTAATGGACATTCTTATAAGGACAAGAAGTCAGAAAATACTAACTTAGCTATACTTAGCTCCCATAATTTTAAGGAGCCTTTTGACAAGCCTATAGAATATGGACAAAAGGTTGGAGAACTAGTTAACATGCTTGGTAATGGTAAGATATTAGTTCAAAGATATGGTGATATATTAGAAGGAAAGAGAACTTGGCAGCATGAATTAGATAGAACTAACGTAAAGTATACACTTCCAGATGCTGTTGCAGGTGACTTAACTGCTGCTATACCTTATAGAACTATGACTAATATTTTAAACTTCATAGATGCTATGAACACTGTTGTACCAGGTTTTGCATCTAGTGAAACTCTTTTATATGGACCAGAGATAAAGTTCTATAGCAACAAAATAAACATAGATGAGAACTTTAAAAGTAATATAGAAGGATTATATTGTTTAGGGGATTCTAGTGGTTGGACAAGAGGTCTTATGATGGCGTCGCTTATGGGCGTAATGATGGCTAGAGTTCTTGAAAAAGGAAGCTGGAAAAATTAAGATTTAAATTAAAAGCAATAGTTAAAAGTACGATAATATACTTTTAACTATTGCTTTATTTTTAAAGTTCTCTTAAAGATTCCTCAACTTCATCTTTATTTAGACCACCATTTTCAAGTTCATTATCATCTAATATTAAAAGAAATTCATAATATTCTTGAAGGTGATTTTGATAAGAAGAGTCTAATTCTATTAATTCATATAAACAATCTTCCCCTTTAGCATACTCACCCATGTATTTATAATGATTAAAAATTTGGTAATATAGAGTTGATGGAAGTTCAAAATCCCGTAAACTTTCTAAAATCTTTAAGAATACAATTTTAAACGTACTTTCTTTTGTATCTAAACCTTTTTCTATAGAAGTATTAAATATATTGTAGGATTTCATCATTCTAAAATAATCCTCTAGTTTAATACCTTCTAAGAATATTAAAGTAGCAACAATAAGTAATCTAGTATAATCCTCTATTCTAGATGGTTTTAATAAATTAACTATCTCTTCATAAGGAAGGTTTTCTATAACTAAGTAATTATAACCAGTGTATTTTTTATATAATTCAGTAATATCTTTATTGAAGCTTTCTATATCTAATTCTTCTAATTTAGGGATTATCATTAAAAATTCAGAAACTACATTATCATTAAAGTCATTTTTTATCATAACTTTTCCTCCTTGATAAAATTACTTAACTGTCCCTATTATATCATTTTAATTAATTGAGAAGAATATTTATAATATAATTTATTCTATAGATAATAATTATTAGTAGGAGGAAAAGATAGTGAATATTATTTAGTGTAATGTTAATGGTGCTGAATTTTTAAATGGTGTTTTGGTTTGGATCATTGCCCTATAACTATTGAATTAGAAGTTTAAATTAGCGTTTCCTTAAATGCCATTAAGTACCATAAACATAAGCTCAGAAAAAAACGAATATGTAAAGTGAAGATGATTTCATTTTAATAGATTATTAAAAAATAAACTTAAAATAAATGCAAATAATTATTTTGAAAAAAAATATTGATTTTTAATCTCTAAGAGTGTAACATACAAATATAAGATGTGTTAATACGAATGTTCGTGTTAACAAAGAGGTTATTATTCATTTCGTATATGTTTGATGATATGGTTCAAACGTTTCTACCAGGATGCCGTAAACTGCCTGACTACGAATGTATAATTGTTATTGTCTGTGTTTTTTGGCAATATTTATTATGCATTCCTGAGCAGTATAGTTGCTCAGGATTTTTTTGTTTTAAAGAAACCTTAAACAAAACAATAAAAATAATATTTTCGGGGGGAAAAATCATGAAAAAATTCCTTAAAGTAATGTTAAGCGCTACAATAGCAGCAGCACTAGTATTAACAGGATGTAGCAGCTCAGGTACAGAGGGTAAAAAGGATGACAAGAAAGATTTAACAGTAGGTTTTATTTATGTAGGACCAATAGGTGATGGTGGTTATAGTTATGCTCACAATGAAGGAAGACTTTATCTTGAAAAAGAAACTGGCGTAAAAACAATTTACAAAGAATCAGTTGCAGAAGATAAAGCTGAAGTAGAAAAAGTTGTAGATGATATGGTTGACCAAGGTGCTACAGTAATAGTAGGAACAAGTTTTGGTTTCCAAGATGGTTTATTATCATCAGCTAAAAAATATCCAGATGTTAAGTTCTTACATTGTTCAGGATATGAATTAGCAGACAATATGGGACAATTCTTTGGTAAAATTCATGAAATGATGTACTTAAATGGTGTTGTAGCAGGAATGAAGACAAAATCAAATACATTAGGTTTTGTAGGAGCTTTCCCAATACCAGAAGTAATTAGAAATATAAATGCATTTACATTAGGCGCTCAATCAGTAAATCCAAACGTTAAAGTTAAAGTTAACTGGACTAACACTTGGTATGATCCAGCTAAAGAAAAAGATGCAGCTTTAGCATTAATCGATGCAGGTGCAGACGTTATAGCACAACATCAAGATACAGCAGGTCCACAACAAGCTGCTGAATCTAAAGGAGTATTCTCATTAGGATATAATACAGATATGAGCACTACTGCTCCAAAAGCTAACATGACATCAGCTGTTTGGAACTGGGGTCCATACTATGTAAGTCAAATAAAGGCTATTCAAGCTGGTACTTGGAAATCAGAAAAATACTGGGGCGGATATGCAGATAACATAGTTTCTCTTGCACCATTAACTTCAGTAGCACCAGAAGGAGCTAAAGCAGCAGTAGAAAAAGCAGAAGCTAAGATAAAAGAAGGAAACAATGTAATATTCCAAGGTCCAATAAAAGATCAAAGCGGTGCAGTTAAAGTTAAAGAAGGTCAAACATTAACAGACGATGAAGTTTGGAACATAAACTGGTTTGTTCAAGGAGTAGACGGAACTATTCCAAGCAACTAATCTAAGGATTAAAAATAATAGAACTGAAGAGAGTAACATTTCTTCAGTTTTAATTTTATGGAGGCGTAAATGAGTAATAATACACCAGTAATAGCGTTGAAAAACATATCAAAAGGATTTGGAAAAGTAATTGCTAATAATAACGTAAATCTTAGACTTTATAAAGGTGAAATTCATGCACTACTTGGGGAAAATGGTGCAGGAAAAAGTACATTAATAAGTGTTATATCTGGAGTTTACTCACCAGATGGAGGAACTATAGAATTAGATGGGAAAGAAGTGCACTTTACTTCGCCTAAAGAAGCTATGGATGCAGGAGTTGGTACTATTTATCAACACTTTAAACTAGTAGAAGCTATGACTGCTAGAGAAAATATACTGTTAGGTATGAAAAAAGGGCTATTTAGTAAAGGTAAAAAAGCAGATGCAGATATTATAGATATATGCAAAAAATATGATTTAGATATAGATTTAGATAAGTATGTATCAGATATGTCTGTGGGAGAAAAGCAAAACCTTGAGATTCTAAAAGTTCTTTATAGAGGAGCTAAGATACTTATATTAGATGAACCTACTACTGTTTTTACGCCTCAAGAAACTGAAAAACTGTTCAAAATTATGAGAAGAATGAAAGAAATGGATTGTGCTGTAGTATTTATATCACATAAGATGGATGAAGTTATGGAAATATGTGATAAAATAACAGTTTTAAGAAAAGGTGAAAGTATAAAAACTCTTCACAAAGATGCAACGACTCCTAAAGAGTTAACTGAACTTATGGTTGGAAGAGCAGTAGACTTATTTATAGAAAATGTTGAAGTTAAAGAAGGAAAAGAACTTCTAAAGGTTGATAACTTAACTGTTTTAAGTGAAGAAGGAATAGAAGCAATTAAAAGCATATCCTTTAATATTAAAGAGGGAGAAGTACTTGGAGTTGCTGGTATAGCTGGAGCTGGACAAAAAGAACTTTGTGAAGCTATAGCAGGAGTTACTAAAGCTAAAAATGGAGCTATTGTATTTGATGGAGAAAATTTAGCTGGGAAAAATCCTAGAGAATTTGTTAAAAAAGGAATAAGCATGAGTTTTATACCAGAAGATAGATTAGGTATGGGCTTAGTTGGTTCTATGGATATGGTAGATAATCTTTTGTTAAAGTCTTATTATTCTCAAAAAGGATTATTAATAGATAGAAAACCTATAGAGAAAAAAGCGCATGAACTTAAAGATCATCTAGAAATAAAAACACCGTCAATTCATTATCCTATTAAAAACTTATCTGGCGGTAATATTCAAAAAATATTATTAGGAAGAGAACTAAGTGTTAATCCTAAACTTTTAGTTATGGCCTATCCAGTAAGAGGATTAGATATTAATACTTGCTTTACTATTTATAGTTTAATTAACGATGCTAAAAAGAAGGGGACTGCTGTTCTTTTCATTGGGGAAGACTTAGACGTTCTTATGCAATTATGCGATAGAATAATGGTTATATGTAATGGAAATGTAAGTGGAACTATTAATAGCAAAGAAGCAACTAGAGAAAAATTAGGACTCATGATGGTAGGAGCCAAAGCCTAAAGGAGGATAAAACTTTGAGATTAGTTAAAAGAGAAGATATAAATAAATCTGTAAGTATTAGAATAAGAGTTATGGCTATAGTTATAGCTATAGTTATTGCAGGATTGTTCTTAGTTACCCTAGGACATAATCCTATTGAAGTTTTTGGGGGAATGATTAAAGGGGCATTTGGTACAGCTAATAGAGTAAGACAAACTATAATAACAGCTATACCGCTACTTATAGCAGCTATAGGTGTAGGTGTAGCCTTTAAAATGCTTTTTTGGAACATTGGTGGAGAAGGACAGATATTTATGGGAGCTTTTGGAGCAACTATAGTTGCTTTAAACTTAACTTCACTTCCAAAACCTGTACTTCTATTAGTTATGTGTTTAGCAGCTATAATCTGCGGAGGATTATGGGCAGCTTTAGCTGGAGTATTGAAAGTTTATTTTAATACAAATGAAACTATAATTACATTGATGCTTAACTACGTTGCATTAAAATTTATAACTTTACTTCAGTTTGACTTGTTAAAAGACAAAAATGCTATGGGGTTTCCTAAAATAGCTAACTTTCAAGATAATGCTATATTACCTAGAGTTTTTGGAGTACATATAGGGTGGATAATTGCACTTATAATCGTAGTAGTTTTTTATATATTTATGAAGCATAGTAAAATGGGATATGAAATAGCTGTCTTAGGAGATAGTACTAATACTGCAAAATATGCAGGAATAAACATCAATAAAACTATATTAAAAGCAGTGTTTATAAGTGGTGCTTTATGTGGTCTTGTTGGATTTATACAAGCTTCAGCTGTAAGTCAGACTTTGTCTACAGAAGTTACAAATGGAGCAGGAAATACTGCTATAATAATAGCTTGGTTATCAAACTTAAATTCTATATTTGCGCTTATAGTTTCTATACTATTTGCAGGGCTTACTCAAGGTGGAGCTTATATACAAACTGCTTTTGGAATTCCTAATGCAGCGGCTTCAGTTATTCAAGCTCTTATACTATTTTGTGTTTTAGCTAGTGAAATGTTTATTAGATATAGAATAGACTTTAGGAGGGTGAAATAATGAATGTTCAATCATTTTTACATGCAGCAATAATTGCAGGAACACCTCTTTTATTAGCTACCTTGGGAGAAATTTTATGTGAAAAAGTTGGTAACTTAAATCTTGGAGTAGAAGGTATGATGCTTTTAGGAGCCATATCTGGATTTTTAATAGGATATAAAACAGGAAATCCTATCTTTGCTCTTTTTGCAGCAGCAGGAGCAGGGGCACTTGGTGGTTTAATTTATGCGGTTTTAACTGTTTCATTTAGAACTAATCAAGTTGTTACAGGTTTAACTTTAACTATATTTGGAACTGGAGTATCTTCATTACTTGGACAAAAGGCTGTAGGGCAAGTTGTTCCTGATAGTGTTAAAAGCTTTTTTGCTGAAACTAAGATACCTGTATTAGGAGACATACCTTTCTTCGGAGATATATTATTCAATCACGATACCTTTATCTATATATCTTATGTATTAACTATAATAGTTGGCATTTACTTATACAAAACTAGAGTAGGTTTAAACCTAAGAGCAGTTGGAGAGAATCCAGGAGCAGCAGATGCTGTAAGTATAAATGTAAGTTTATACAAGTATGTTAACATACTGCTTGGAGGAGCTTTAGCCGGTCTTGGTGGGGCTTATCTTTCATTAGTATATGTTCCAGTATGGGCAGATAATATAACAGCAGGTAGAGGATGGATAGCTGTAGCCTTAGTTATATTTGCTGCATGGAATCCATATAAGGCTCTACTTGGAGCATACTTATTTGGAGGACTTGATATAGTAGGATTTAGAATAGCTAACCCAATAGTATCTTCATATATTTTAAGCATGTTACCTTATGTGGTTACTATAGTAGTTCTAGTTATAATTTCGAGTAAAAAATCCAAAAAGAACTCACCACCTAAGTCTTTAAGTTTACCTTACTTTAGGGAAGAGAGATAATTAAAAGTTTAAGGCTATCACAAATTTGTGATAGCCTTTTTTGTTGACAAATTAGTAGAGTTAGTTGAAAATGGATAATTAAGAATGGGGGTAATATTTTTGGATAAAAAAAGTAGTTTTAAATTAATAGGGGCTATGCTAATTTGGGGAAGTTTGGGCATATTCGTAAAAAATATACACCTTAGTTCTGTAGAGATTGCATTTTCAAGAGCTGTAGTTGGAAGTTTGTTTATTTTTATGATAAATAAATTTTATTTTAAAAAACCTATTATAGATTCGTTGAAAAGCAGTAATAAAAAATCAATTTTTATATTAATTATATTAGGTTTACTTTTAGGACTAAACTGGGTATTTTTATTCCAGTCATATAAGTATACAACAGTTGGAAATGGAACTTTGATTTATTACTTGGCACCTGCATTTACTATTTTGCTTTCTCCTATAATAACTAAAGAAAAAATAAAACTTAAAAGTTTGGTTTCAGTATTTGTAGCTATATCAGGATTAGCATTGATATTAATCTCTAATGGAGAAACTTCTGGAGAATATAATCATATAAAAGGAATGCTTTTTGCATTAGCTGCTGCTATTGTATATGCTTTAATAGTTTTAATGAACAAGAAACTTAATAACATAGATGATATTATCAGAACTTTAATACAAATGGCCTTAAGTATAGTTATTTTGCTTCCACTAGTAGTAACTAGAGGAAACTTTAGAGTTGAGAGTGGGTTGACTTTAGTTATACTGCTTTTTGTAGGAGTTGTACATACTGGGATTGCGTACATGCTGTACTTCTCAAGTTTTAAAGATGTAGCTACAGATAAAATAGTAGTGTTAAGTTATATTGATCCTGTCTCTTCGGTGATTTTTGGAGCACTTTTCTTAAGTGAAAGAATAAGCATAAACACTGTAATAGGAGGAATACTAATTCTAGGTAGTAGCTTTATAAGTAATTATCCTGGAAGGAGTGGTAAGGTTGAAGCATAAAGTGTATGAAGGCAGCAATAGTGAAGGCGTTAAGTGGGTAAGAGTAGGTAATTTTACAAAAAATGCAGTGGAAGAATTTGAAAAAGATTTAGCAGCAAATAAAAATAAGAAATAGGAAAAAGC
This sequence comes from Clostridium sp. UBA1652, assembly GCF_002320975.1. Lineage (NCBI taxonomy): Bacteria > Bacillati > Bacillota > Clostridia > Eubacteriales > Clostridiaceae > Clostridium > Clostridium sp. UBA1652. Next base: position 28,338 of record NZ_DCLI01000079.1, on the reverse strand, counting down.
TTGAGTTTTGTTAATCAAAACTCAAGCTTTTTCTATAATAAAGTAATAAATTGCTATTTAAAAAATATTGATTTTAAGGTAATCATAACATATAATAGGAAAGTAAACTTAACAAAGGCAGTTCGGAAGCCTCCTGCCTTAAAACAAAACTACGGCATTAATACATTAAGTTGTACATGTAGTAGGAGATTTATCTCTCCTATTTATTTTTGTTGACTTAAAGCCGTAGAATTATATTTCTACGGTTTTTTTTATTAATTCCCAGGCTTTCAAAATAATTTTTTTGGAGGAAAGTATGAAAACAAGAAGAATAGTATTTTCAGCACTTATAGCAGCACTATATGCAGCGCTAACTTATTTTTTAGCACCAATTAGTTATGGGCCTATACAATTTAGAGTATCAGAGATTATGGTGTTATTAGTTTTATTGGATCCATTTTATATAGGAGGATTAACTTTAGGGTGTTTTTTAGCTAACCTTTTAGGACCATATGGGATGACGGATATAGTAGTTGGAACTTTAGCAACCTTTATATCTTTAGTACTTATGAGTTACACAATGAAATTTATAAAAAAACAAAGCCTAGCTACAGTTATTGCATCTTTATGGCCTACTATAATTAATGGTATTATGATAGGGTACATGCTGTATTACGTTGCTCAGTTCCCCTTATTTTTAACAATGTTCCAAGTAGGGTTAGGTGAGTTTGTAGTTGTAACTTTAGTAGGAGTTCCTTTATTTTCTTATCTTAAAAAATCAGGAATACTTAAGGGAATTACAAGTAACTATAAAGTAAGTTAATAATTATAAGATAAGCTTGGACAGTTGACAGATGAGAAATTTCAGATGTCAACTGTCTATTTTTAGTTCTCATTTAATTCTCAAATTTCAACTTTCAGTTCTCAACTAAAAAAGTCAGGACAAATAAAAAAAATGGTGTTATAATAACAAAAGATTATAACCGATATAAATAAAGAGGTGAAAAACTTGAGTAAAACAGCAGGAGAAGGTTGTGAAATATTAGTACCTTTTAATGAAAGAAAACCACTAGACGAAATAGAAAGAAGTTTAATTAAGAAATATAGAAAAAAGATTTGGACTAAGTTTATAAAGGCAGTAAAGGATTATAAACTTGTTGAAGAAGGAGATAAGATAGCGGTAGCCATATCAGGAGGTAAGGATTCTATGCTTATGGCAAAGCTTTTTCAAGAACTTAAGAAACATGGGCAAGTTAATTTTGAGCTTGAGTTTATAGCTATGGACCCAGGGTACCATGAAAATATAAAAGAACTTTTAATAGATAACTGCAACCACTTAAATATACCTGTACAGATATATGAATCAGGAATTTTTGATGTTGTAGATAGAATTGCACAGGAATATCCATGTTATATGTGCGCTAGGATGAGAAGAGGATCTTTATATTCAAAAGCACAGGAACTTGGTTGCAATAAGCTGGCTTTAGGTCATCATTTTAATGATGTTATAGAAACAACTATGCTAAATGTTTTATACGCAGGGAATTTTAAAACCATGTTACCTAAACTTAAGGCTAAAAACTTCGAAGGAATAGAACTTATTAGACCTATGTATTACATAGAAGAACAGTCTATACAAAACTTTACTCAAAGTTCAGGAATATGGCCTCTTAACTGCGCTTGTATGGTTGCAGCTAAAAAGACAGGTAATAAGAGATATGAAATAAAAGAACTTATAGAAAACCTAAAGAAGAATTTTGAAAATGTTGATAAATCAATATTTAAAGCAGCTGAAAATGTAGCTATGGATTCCATATTAGGATGGGAAAAGGGTGGAGTTAAACATAGTTTTCTAGATGCTTTTGAAGAGGAATAAATAATTATTTAAGAAAATTTAAAAATTTTCTTTTAATATTTAGATATTACGGTTAAAATGAAAAGAGTACCATTTTTATATAAGGAGGTGACTTCTCATACTTACTAGTATATAGCTAGTTAAGGTGAGGAATTAATATGACAGATAAAGAATTAAATAATGGCTGTGAATGCGGCTGCGAAGGTGAAGAAAAAGAAAGCTGTGGATGTGGACACGACCACGAACACCATCATCATGATCACGACCATGAATGTGGATGCGGACATGACCATGATCATGAAGAAGGAGAAACTCTAGTAGTTGATTTTGAAGATGAAAATGGAAATATAGTATCATTTGATGTTGTAGATAGCTTTGAATATACAGGTAGTGAAGAGTCTTTAAAGAATAATGTGTATGCATTAATTCAAGATCCAAATGATGATTCAGTTTTCTTAATGAAAGCAGATACAGATGAGTCTCTAATCCCTGTAGAAGATGAAAATGAATTCGAGATAGTATCAAAATTCTATCAAGATGAATTAGCTTAAGATTTTTTAGGTGCATAATACATATAATTTGTATTGTGCACCTTTTATTTTAACAATTAAGAGCTATAATATATCTAAAACTAATATTTAGGAGTTGATACACATGCCCTGTTTACATGAATATTTTATAGAAAATAATCTGAAGAAATTATCAAAAAATTTTGAAGAACCAAAAGGAACTATAATATATGAGGTTTTGAGAATAATTGATGGAGTGCCTCTTTTTTTAGAAAATCATTTAGAAAGAATGAATAATTCATTTAAAATAATAGATAAGGTAAATCCATATAAGGATGAGGAGATAAAAAACTCTATAATAGAACTTTCGAAAACTAATAAAGTTAAAGATGGAAATGTAAAGATAACAATAGAGGTTACAGAAGATAACAAACTTAAGATATTTTTTATACCTCATAGTTATCCTGCAGAAGAACAATATTTAAAAGGCGTTAAAACTATATTGTATTTTGGAGAAAGAACAAATCCTAATGCAAAAATAGTTAATGATAGCTTTAGGGATTTAGTTAATAAAGAAATAAAAGAAAACAATGCCTATGAAGCTATATTAGTGGATAGAAACGGAAATATAACTGAAGGAAGCAGATCTAACATCTTTATGGTAAAAAACAATACTATTATAACATCACCTCTTGAAGCTGTACTTCCAGGAGTTACTAGAGGAGAAATTATAGAACTATGCCTAGAAAATAATATAGATTTTAAAGAAGAAAAAGTTAATTATAAAGACTTAGATAGATTAGATGGACTATTTATAACAGGTACATCTCCTAAAATTTTACCAATTACTTCAGTTAATGATAGAATATTTAATTCAAATGTTAATGAGATTATAAAGGTTTTGATAAAAACATACGATGATAAGATAAATACTTATGTTAATGCAAATAAAAGTAATTTATAAATTTAGCTAATTATGGTATACTTGTCTTGTTGAAAGGGGTATGTTTATGGAGAGAATTGTAATAAAAAGTGATACTTTGGAAAATGCTTTAAAGGAAGCTTGCGACGAATTAAATTTACCTATAGAACGATTAAGTTATAGAATACTTAATGAAAAAAAAGGTTTGTTTAAAAAGAGTATAGAACTTGAAGTAACACCAAAGGAAATCATAGATGATAAAGGATATGTTTCTATTATTGACGGAAAGTTTTTAATAGAGAATCCTAAAAATGAAAAAAAACCAGCACTAATAAACATACCAGAAACCATAGAATTTTTTGTAGATGAGGAAAGAGTTTTTAATAAAATAAAAGTTTTAGAAGAAAACAACTTAGACTATCATATAGAAAAAAAAGAAGCTAAAAGAAATTTAAATATAGAAACCTCAGATGATAATATGAAAGCTAATTTATGGATTACTTATGAACCAGAAATTAATTACTCTATTAAAGATTGTGAAAGAACTTATAACATAGATATTGAAATAGTTGAAAAAGAAAAAAACTACCCACCTAAATTTACTAAAGAAGAAATAAAAGACGCTTTAAAAAGTAATGGAATAACCTTTGGTATAAAAGAGGATGTAATAGAAGAACTTACAAAGAAAGAAATAGTAGAAGGAATAACAGTAGCAGAAGGGTTAAAGCCTATTGATGATGTGGGAGATAGGATTAATATATTTTTTGCTGAAGAGACTAAGTCAAAAGAGCATGGAGATTTAGATAAAGTAGATTATAGAAATTTTTATGATATAGCAAATATTGAAGCTAATCAGCCCTTAGGAGAGATAATACAGGGATCAGAAGGAAAAGATGGTATTGATATCTTTGGGAAAGTAAAAAAAAGAAAAACATTTAATAAAATTAACTTAAAAGCTGGAGAAGGCTGCTACATTAAAGATAATAAAGTATATTCATCTACTGATGGAAGACCTTGCGTTAAAGGGGGAGTCTTTTACGTTTATAAAGTTTTTAATCAAGATGTTGATGTAGATGTGAAAAGTGGCAATATACATTTTATTGGAGATGTGCATGTAAGGGGCAACATAAAAGATGGAATGACTGTTAGTGCAGGAAATACATTAATAGTTGAAAAAAATGTTGAAGGCGCCTTTTTAACTTCAAAGGGAGAGATGACCTTAAAAGGAACTGTAATAAGAGGACGAGTCATTGCAGGAGGAGATAACACTCTAGCAATGAATGAAGTGTACTTATATAAGGGAATAAGAGAGGATTTATCTGAATTAATAGATGTTATAACCCAAATAAAAGAAAGAAATTTAAATGTTGGAAGCGTTAGAGATGGTGAAATAATACTTACACTACTAGAAAGTAAATTTAAAACATTATCTAGTAAGGGAAGAATACTATTAGTAAACCAAAGCATAAATGGAGAAGAAAATGAAAAAATAAAACAACTACTGAAAACTAAACTTTTTTCTCTAGGCGTTAGCGAAATAAAAAGTTATAATGAATTATATGAAATTATAGAGTTATTAGATAATAGAATTAAAAGCTTAAGTTCAGAACTAAAGCTTCCTGTAAACTTATATATAAACTACACTCAAGATTCTAATATAGAATCTTCTGGGGATATAATATTTACAGGGAAAGGCGCTTATCTATCTAATATATCCGCTCAAGGCAGTATATATTTTAAAAATAACAATTCTGTTATAAGGGGAGGGTCATTAAAAGCGCAGAATGAAATAAAATGCAAGATAGTTGGCTCAGAAGGCGGAGGAAAAACAACATTAATAACCAGCAAAACTGGACATATATATGCTGATGTTGTATACATGGGAACAAAATTTATATTTGGAAAAAGAGAGTATGTTATTGATGCGCCGTGTAAAAATGTACACGGATATTTAGATCAATATGGAGATGTAAATATTGATAAGTTTGTATTATAGGAGGAATTGCTATGTCATCTACTGAGATGAAAGTTTTAATTTTTAGTTTAAATAACGAGTTTTATGGAATTAACATAATGGATGTTGAAAGAATATTAGGTTTCGAAAAACCAACCTTGATACCAGATGTTCCTCATTTTATGGAAGGGGTTATAAATTACGAAACTGGTATTCTTCCAATAATTAATTTGAAAAAGAAATTCTCTTTAAATCCTCAGTCTAGTAATGATCAGGATTCTAAGATAGTAGTAACAAAGGAACAAACAAATAAATTTGGAATATTAGTTGATAATGTATATGAAGTTAAGGATATTAATACATCGTCCATTGAAATGTCTAAAGCAATTACATCAGCTATTTCTGGAAGATATATAGAAGGATTAATAAAATTAGAAGATAATAAGATTGTTATTCTATTAAATCTTTCTAAAGTTTTAACTGAAGAGGAAAATCAGATAATTTTTTAGGAGGCGTAAAATGCAGAGCAATGAGATAAAGGTTGGAATTGCAGATTTAAATATCGTTAATCCACCAGGAAAAATTATGACTATAGGATTAGGCTCTTGTATAGGTATTGCTCTATATGACAATATAAAAAAAATAGCTGGACTCGCGCACATAATGCTTCCTGATAGTAAAAGTTTTAAAAATGTAACTAATCCGTATAAGTTTGCAGATTTAGCAATCCCAATACTTATGGACAAGATGCAAAAAGAAGGTTGCTCTATAAGACACATGAAGGCAAAAATTGTCGGAGGAGCTTCCATGTTTAACTTTTCAGATAAAACTATGATAAATGATATAGGAAAAAGAAATGCTGAAGCTGTAATAAAGTCATTAGGGGAACTTAAAATCCCAATAATTGCTTCAGATGTTGGCGGAAATAAAGGAAGAACTATGATTGTAGATCCTCAAAATGGAGTAGTCATAGTGAGAACCATAGGACAAGAAACTAAAGAAATATAATGGAGTTGGTTGAATTGCATAAAATTAAAGTTTTAGTAGTTGATGATTCAGCTCTTATGAGAAAAATAATATCAGATATTATTAATGAGCAGGATGATTTAGAAGTTATTACTACTGCCAGAAATGGAGAAGACTTATTAGAAAAATTACATAAATTCACACCTGATGTTATTACCTTAGATGTAGAAATGCCTAAGATGGATGGAGTAACAACTCTTAGAGAATTAAAAGGCAGAAAAGTATCTACACCGGTGATAATGTTAAGTAGCTTAACAGTTAATGGTTCAAGATTGACCATGGATTGTTTAAGACTGGGAGCTTATGATTTTGTAGCAAAACCATCAGGATCTATATCTTTAGATATTACTAAAGTTGGAGAAGATTTAATACAAAAGATAAGAAGTACAAAGTCTGTAAACAAGAAGATAAGTACTATAAAACATAAAGTTGAACCAGTACATATAGAAAGAGTAACAAGTTCTAAAAAAAGAGTGGAGGCGCTTTTAATAGGAGCTTCAACAGGAGGCCCTAGGGCTTTATATAGTGTTCTTCCCCTACTTCCAAAAGATTTAAATGTTCCGGTTTTTGTAGTTCAACACATGCCTAAAGGATTTACTAAAGCCTTTGCAGATAGATTAAATGAAAATTCTAATATGCAGGTAATAGAAGCAGAAGATGGCATGATAGTTGAGAGAAATAAGATATATATAGCAAAAGCAGGATATCACATGGAAGTTGGTGTAGATAAGAGAATCCATTTAAATGAAGAGCCTACTGTATGGGGAGTAAGACCGGCAGTAGATAACTTATTGTTTTCAGCGGTTAAAGTGTATGGAGGAAATGTTGTCTCTGTTATTTTAACTGGAATGGGCAGGGATGGTTCAAAAGGTACTGTTGCAGTAAAAGATGCAGGTGGAATAACTATATCAGAACATGAAAGTACTTGTACCATATATGGAATGCCAAAAGCAGCCTACGATACTGGAAAAGTAGATATGGTGTTACCTTTAAGTCAAATAAAAGACAGTATAATAAAAATAGTCAGTAAAAATTAGGAGGCGCCATGGATTTCTTAGAATTTGAAAAGTGGGTTCATAGATATATAGGAATAAACCTATCGGCTTATAAACCTAACCAGCTGCATAGAAGAATAGAAAGTTTAATGAATAGAGTTGGAGTTAGAAATCTTGAGGAATATAAAGAATTAATATCTAAAGATCCTAATCAAAAACAAAGATTTTTAGATTTTATTACGATTAACGTAACAGAATTTTTTAGGAATCCTGAGATGTTTAAACAACTAGAAGATATACTTAAAAAAGACTTTGCTAAAAGCTCATCCTTAAAAATATGGAGTGCAGCTTGCTCTATAGGATGTGAACCTTATTCTCTTGCAATGATTGCAGAAAATATAAATTATAAAGGGAATTTAACTCTTTTAGCAACAGACATAGATACTACTATTTTAGGTAAAGCTAATAAGGGTGAATACACTGATAATGAAATGAAAAATGTAAGTCCTACAGATTTAAATAAATATTTTAAGAAAGTTAACGATAAATACTATATAGATGATTCTATAAAAAAGAAAGTAACTTTTAAAAAACATGATTTAATACTTGGGACTTATGAGAAAAACTTTGACCTAATTGTTTGCAGAAATGTTGTCATTTATTTTAATAATGATACTAAAGAAGCTATTTATAGTAAGTTTGCAGAGTCTCTTAAAAAGGGAGGACTACTTTTTGTAGGAGCTACAGAAACTATTTACGATTATAAAAAATATGGTTTTGAAAAAGCGTCTACTTTTATATATAGAAAACTATAAGGAGGATAACATGGATACATCGCAATATTTATCAATGTTTTTAGAAGAATCCTTTGACAATTTACAAATGTTAAATGAATCTTTACTAGAGCTTGAACAAAATCCAGGAGATATGGATAAATTAAATGAAATATTTAGAGTTGCTCATACCATAAAAGGAATGGCAGCTACTATGGGATTTACCAATGTAGCAGAGTTAACTCATAAAATGGAAGATGTACTTTCTAAGTTTAGAGAGGGAGAGTTAAAAGTAACTCAGAACGTAGTAACAGTTCTTTTTGCTTGTCTAGATACACTTGAAAAGATGATAAACAACATCCAAGATGGTGTAGATGAGCAGATAGATATTAGTTCTATAATACAAGATTTAGAGTCTATAGGAACTAAACAAGAAGTAGTAGAAGATGTAGTAGAGGAAGTAGTAGAAGAAACTGTTGAAGTGTTTAAAGAAGAGTTAGAACTAAATCAGTACGACTTATCGGTAATTAAGCAAGCTAAGGAAAAGAACTTTAATGCTATTAGTTTAGTTATAACTTTAAGTGAGTCAACTCTGTTAAAGTCTGCAAGAGCGTTTTTAGTTGTTAAAGACTTAGAGGAACATGGTGAGATTATTAAATCTTTCCCAAGTACAGAAGATATAGAGTCAGAAAACTTTGACTTTGTATTAAAGTTTATATTACTAACTCATTCAACTAAAGAAGAAGTTTATGACTTAGTTATGGGAATTTCTGAAATTGTGAGTGTAAAAGCTAACTATGTAAATATGGATGAGAGTAAAATAGAACAAACTTCTGAAGTTAGTAGTGTTGAAGCAGCTTATACAAAGTTAGACGTACCAGTTAAAGAGATAGCAAAAGCTACTCAGGAAGTTAAACAAGTTGAAAGAAAACAAGTTGAAACTAATAAAAACAATGCTAAAGATAACAAGAAAACTCATCAGTCAGTAAGAGTTGACTTAGATCGTATAGATAAACTTATGAACATGGTTTCTGAACTTGTAATTAATAGAACGAGACTTGAACAAATAAGTTTAAAGTACAAGTCACAAGAACTTAATGAAACTTTAGAACAAGTAGCAAGAACTACAACAGATCTTCAAGACTTAGTAATGAAGATAAGAATGTTACCATTAGATGTTGTATTTAATAGATTCCCAAGAATGATAAGGGACGTTTCAGTAGAACTTGACAAAGAAATAAACTTCGTAATAGAAGGTGCTGAAACTGAGTTAGATAGAACAGTAATAGATGAAATAGGAGAACCTCTAATTCATCTACTTAGAAATGCTGCTGACCATGGAGTTGAAAGTAAAGAAGAAAGAATTGCAAGTGGTAAAAATCCTATAGGAACAGTTAAACTTGTAGCTTATCAAGAAGGTACAAAGGCTGTTATAAAGGTTGAAGATGATGGAGCTGGCATAAATGTAGCTAAAGTAAAAGCTAAAGCTGAAAAAGTTGGTATAAATACCGATGGAATGAGTGATGAAGATATTAGAAATCTTATATTTGCTCAAGGTTTCTCAACTAATGAAGTAGTTACTGATATATCTGGAAGAGGAGTAGGTATGGATGTTGTTAAAACAAAGATATCTGCACTTGGAGGAACTGTTGAAGTAGTTTCTGAAGTTGGTAAAGGTTCAGCTTTCATAATTAAACTTCCACTAACTTTACAAATAATACAAGCTCTTCTAGTTAAGGTAGGAGGCGAGACTTTTGCCATATCTTTAGGCTTTATTGATAGAGTTATTGATTATAAAGAACAAAATATTAAAAAGACTAATGGAAAAGAAGTTATAATCTACAGAGATCAAGTTATTCAACTTGTAAGAGTAAATGAAAGACTTAATATTCAAAGTAGAGAAGAAGGTAAGAAATTTGTTATTATAGTAAAGGTTGGAGGGAAAACCGTTGGCTTACTAGTAGACTCTTTAGCAGGACAACAAGAAATTGTAATTAAGCCACTCGGTAAGAGTTTAGAATCACTAGAGGAATACATAGGAGCAACTATCCTAGGTGATGGACTTGTAACTTTAATACTTGATGTAGCCGCTTTATTATAATAGAGTGGTAGGAGGTATAAGATGGAACATGGTAAATTAAGCCCTTTACAGTTGGATGCAATTAGAGAAGTTTCCAACATTGGAGCTGGAAATGCTGCAACCGCACTTTCTCAATTAGTGAATAAAAAAATAGATATGACTGTTCCTTTTGTTAATATAATTAATTTTGAAGATATTTTTACTAATATTACAGAAGAAAAAGAAGTTTTGGGCATACTAATAAGAGTTTTAGGAGATTGCCCGGGAAATATTCTGTTTATTTTTGAAAAAGAATCTGCAAAAGAGATTGTGGAAGCTTTACTTGGTTCAGAAGATTTGTTATTATCAGAAATGGGAAATTCCGCTCTTTGTGAAGTTGGAAATATAATATCAGGAGCTTACATGAATGCCATAAGTAAATTTACAAATCTATCAATTATGGCATCTGTACCAGCAATGGCTCATGATATGCTAAGTGCGATTCTATCATCTACATTGATTGAGGCTGCACAATATAGTGAAAATATACTAGAAATAGAAACAAAATTTTTAACAGGAAAAAACAATGAGGCTGGAGGGTATTTTTACTTCTTACCAATGCCTGGTTCATTAGAAAAAATATTAGGTGCAATAGGTGTAATCTAATTACGGAGGTAATGTAAATGTCAAAAGTATTAATAGTTGATGATGCTGCTTTTATGAGAATGATGATTAAGGATATTTTAGAAAAGAACGGTTTTGAAGTTGTTGGAGAAGCTAACAATGGATTAAAAGCTGTTGAACTTTATAAGAAAGAAAGTCCAGATGTTGTTACAATGGATATAACTATGCCAGATATGGATGGAATAGAAGCTGTAAAACAAATAAAGGCTTTCGATCCTGGTGCTAAAGTTATCATGTGTTCAGCAATGGGTCAACAAAGCATGGTTATGGATGCTATAAGAGCTGGAGCAAAAGATTTTATAGTTAAGCCTTTCCAAGCAGAGAGAGTGCTAGAAGCGATTAAAAAGGCTATTGGTTAGCTTTTAGGAGGGGATACCTATGCAAATTGTTGTCTTCAAATTAGGTGAAGAGTTTTTTGGTGTTGAAACACTAAATGTTCAAAATATAAGTGATATGATGGAGATAACTAAAGTTCCTAATTCTCCATCATACATAAAAGGATTAATAAATTTAAGAGGTAACATAATATCTTTATTAGATTTAAATTTACTTCTCGAAAACAATCATTTAACAAGTGAACAGTCTAATGTAATCATATTAGACATTGAAAGTGAACAAATAGGAATAACTGTTGATTTTGTTCAAGAAGTTATTGAACTTGAAGAGACTACTATGCAAAAGCTAGAGTCTTCAAAAGGTCAAGGATATATAAAAGGAATACTAAATCTAGAGGATAAAATAGTAACAATAATTGATATAAATAAATTATTGAATCCATAATAAAGTGAGGGAAAAGCATGGCAGAGGTTTTATCTCAAAGTGAAATAGATGCCTTGTTATCTGCACTTTCTACAGGGGAACTTGAACCTGAGGAGCTACAAAGGGATGAAGAGAAACAAAAAGTTAAACTTTATGACTTTAAAAGCCCTCAGAAGTTTTCTAAAGAGCACATTAGAACTCTAGAACTTATTCATGAAAACTATTCTAGAATAATTGCAAACTATCTAGGTGCTCAGTTAAGAAGAAACGTTAAAGTCACTTTAGAAACTGTAGAACAAGTGCCCTATGAAGAATTTATACATTCGATATCTAATCCTACATTGCTAACTATCTTCACTTTGCCACCACTAAGCGGAAACATTTTATTTGAGACCAATCCACAGTTTGTTTATCAAGTTATTGATATACTTTTAGGTGGTAATGGTGAGAGAAAATATTATTCAACTAAAGAGTTTTCGGATATAGATAAAAATATAATAAAACAAGTTAATACTGGATTAATTTCTAACTTAAAACTTGCTTGGGAAGATATATTAGAAGTTGAACCTAAAGTGGAGGGTCTAGAAACTAATCCAGCCTTAAATCAGACTTTGGCACCTGCTGAACCGGTGGCATTAATCTCTTTTTCAGTAGAACTTGGCAAAAATAGTTCTTTTATTAATTTGTGTATACCATATATGAGTTTAGAGAAAATCTCTGACAAACTAGTAGTACAATATTGGTTTAAAAATGAATCAGAAGAAGATTCAGATGATACACAAGAAAAAATCAAAGAAAGATTAAATATTGTGGATGTTGAAGTGTCAGCTGAACTTGGAAAAACCCATTTAAATATAGATGATTTTTTAAGGTTAGTTAAAGGCGATATTATAAAACTAGACAATAGATTTACTGAACCTGTCAAAGTGTTTGTAGAAAATGAAGCAAGTTATTATGCAAAGCCTGGTATAGTAGGAAAAAATATAGGTGTATCTATTCTAGATATTTTAGATAAGGATGTGGAAGACGATGAGTAATGGGTTTCTTTCTCAAGAAGAAATAGATTCGCTATTAAATGGAAGTGGCGGCGATCCTTCACCTGATCTAGGAAGTAATGATGAAGAGATCATAAAAGATATAGAAAAAGACTTGTTGGGGGAAATAGGAAATATTTCAATGGGATCAGCCTCAACAGCTCTATCACAAATAATAAATCAGCAAGTAAATATTACTACTCCTGTAGTAAGTATAAATACAGTAAATGAAATTAAAAATGGTTTTGAAACTCCTAACATAATATTAGAAGTAGAGTATACATCAGGTATAGTAGGAAGAAACATACTTATTATGAAAACTTCTGATGCATCTGTTATAGCTAATCTTATGATGGGTGGAGATGGAACTGTTACTCAGGAGGTTTTATCAGAGCTTGAGATATCAGCTGTTCAAGAAGCTATGAATCAAATGATAGGTTCCGCTGCAACCTCAATGGCAACTATGTTTGCTAGAGAAGTTAATATATCTCCTCCAACATCTAAAACTTGGGAGAATCCAGACGATAAACTTTCAGAAGGTATGAATGATGATGAATCTGTAGTTAAAGTTTCTTTTAGACTTACTATAGGTGATTTAGTAGATTCAAGTATAATGCAAATTTTACCTATACAAACTGCTAAAAAAATAGTAGCCATAATGATGGGTGAAGAGGATAAACCGCAGGAAGTTAAACAAGAAGTTTTAGAAAAAACTCCACCTAAAAACATACAGGTTGAGGAAGCACATTATACATACGAAGAACCAGTTACATACAGAGAACCTGCACCACAAATGCCACCAGTAGAAGTTCATCAAGCACATTTTGAGCCTTTAAGAAATGAAGCAACAGGAGTACCTCATAAGAATATTGATTTAATATTAGATGTACCTCTAGAAATATCCGTTGTACTCGGAAGAACAAAGAAAAGTATAAAGGATATATTAAGTCTTTCAAATGGATCTTTAATAGAGTTAGATAAACTTGCAGAAGAACCAGTTGAAATTTTAGTTAACGGCAAGAAAATAGCTTATGGTGAAGTTGTGGTAGTAGATGAAAATTTTGGTGTAAGAATAACTAGTATTGTATCGGGTCAAGAGAGAATAAAATCACTAAAATAGGGGAAACTCCTTTTTATTACTGAGATAATTCAGATAATAATAGGAGTTTTTAACTTTTAGTTTTTTAATAAGGAAATAATGCAACTCACTAGGTAATTTTTGCATTATAAAGTTTTTTTCTAAATAAATTTATATTAAGTCCGATAATATAAATAGAATAATTATTAAGAGCTTGGAGGTTTTGTTATGAATATTAAAGGTGTATCTCAAACTAATATTAATGCTTATCAGAATGTAAGTAGAAAAAAAATAGAAAACAAACAAATAGAGGGTGTTAAAGATAAAGTAGAGATATCAGAAGCAGCTAAAACACTTCAAAGCTATGGTATAGAAGAACTAAAGGATAACACTAAGAGAATAGAAGAGATAAAAAAACAATTAGCTAATGGTACTTATAAACCTACTGCAAAGGCTATTTCTAGAGCTATGTATAATGTTATGAAAGGTAAAGACTTTTAATGGTTGAAAACTTAAAAGATATATTAAGTAAAGAAAAGGAAAGTCTAGAAAAACTTTTGCATAGCTTAGAGAGGCAACATGAGTATATACTTAAGAAAGATATATTTAAAATGGAGGCTGTAGTAGAAGAAATTCAGGGCTCCAATAAAGAAGTTGCCGAGTGGGAAGTTAAAAGAAGAAGAGCAGTAGGAAATGTAGATTTTCAAAAGTTTATATGGGACTCAGAAAATGAAGAATTAGAAAATTTATATAGAGAAATAAAGAAATTGTTAGAAATACTAAAGTTACAGAAGGAAACAAACGATTTATTAATTAAGCAAAGTTTAGTATTTACTAATAAATTATTAAACCTTATTAATCCAAGAAGAGATATGGACACCTATAACTCTTATGGGAAGATAAATAGGTAGGAGGTAATTATGTCAGGATTATTCTCAACATTTAATATAGCTAAAAGAGGGATGACTGTAGCCCAAAAAACAATAGATGTAACATCTCATAATATATCAAACTCCGGTACAGTTGGATATTCAAGACAAGTAGCTAAAGTTGAAACAACAAGACCAGCAAGTACTATAACAGCAGGTCAGATGGGAACAGGGGCTCAGGTTTCTGCCATACAAAGAATTAGAGACAGCTTTTTAGACTACCAAGTAAGAAATGAAAATAGTACATTAGGAAAATATGATATAAAAAACAGTTTTTTAAAAGAAGTAGAAAGTATATTTAATGAACCTTCAGATACAGGAATATCTACTTTAATGACAAAGTTCTTTTCTTCTTGGCAGGAGCTATCTAAACAACCACAAAGTTCAAATGCAAGAACAGTTGTGGCTCAACAAACACAAGCCCTTACAGATGCATTAAATCATACCTACACTAAACTTACAGATCTTCAAACGAATGCTCAAAATTTAATAAAAAACAGTGTTACAGATGTAAATAGTATACTGAATCAGCTAGATCAACTTAATAAAGAAATAATGAGTGTTGAAGTATCAGGAAATACCCCTAATGATTTAATGGATAAAAGAGATTTACTTTTAGATCAACTAAGCAGTAAGTTTAATATAACAGTAGACAGAAAACAATTTGAAGGCGTAGATGTTAAACCTGTAGATAAAGGTGACATGAAGTATGGACAACTGGTTTCAGCTGATCAAAACTCAGATGTTTCTAGATTTTCTTATATAAGTGACATACAAAAAGATGCAACTGATGTAAGTGGACAAACTTATGTGATAACTTATTATAAACTTGGAGACACTTCATCAGAGCTAAACAAAGGAACACTTAAAGTAACTGGACTAACTGAGGACAAGTTGAATGAACTCAAAGCAAACAGAGTTCTATGGAGTAACTCAGAAGGAGTTCCAGTTAAAGGAGATGGTTATCCAACAAACTCGAGAGAAGTTATACATGTTGGAGAGCTTATGGACTTTAAACCAACCTCAGGTGAACTTTCAGGAATAATGTCAGTACAAAAAGATATTAATGAGTATATAGATCAACTTAACAAAGTTGCAAAGTCTATAGCACTTTCAGTAAATGCTATACATTCAGGACTTCCTAAGAGCAGTAATAATGGTGGATACCCTGATAAAGACTACTCACCATTTTTTGTTAATAAAGATGTTGCTAAATATAAAGCTAATGGAGAACTTAACAATTTAGATGTTACCTTAGCAGCAGAAGGAGAAATAAACGCAGGAAATATAAGCGTAAACACAGAGCTTTTAAAAGATGTAATGAAGATAAAAGCTAAGCTTAATGATAACTCCTATGCCTATGCCAGTGATAACACTGTAGATGGAGAAGGTAATGGAGATAGAGCTTTAGCTATAGCACAATTACAAAACACTTTACTTAGAGTTCAAGACTTCGGTGAAAACATAAATTCAAGAGAAGATATGTTTAACCCAGCTAAAGGTGGTGCAACTTTAAGCGATAATGGAATGAAGATATCAAGCGATACTTCAGGTATGAAGTTAGATGCTTACTTTAAAGATATGATAGATAAACTTGGAGTACAGTCTCAAGAAGCTGAAAGAATGGTAACTAACCAAGACAGTTTATTAGCTTCACTAGAACAAAGCAGAGACTCTGTATCAGGAGTTTCACTAGATGAAGAAATGGCGAACTTAGTTCAATTCCAACATTCCTATAATGCAAATGCAAAAATAATATCTACTGTAGATGAGCTTTTGGATGTAGTTATTAATGGATTAAAAAGATAAGAGGTGAGAATACTAAATGAGAGTAACTAACAGAATGTTATCTAACAATTATTTAAGAGATATGCGTACTAATTTATATAATATGTCAAAGGTTCAAACCCAATTAACAACAGGAAAAGAAATAAGTAAACCATCAGACAATCCCTTTAAAGTAGCTAGATCAATGCAGTTATATACAGATATTGCTTCAAACAAGCAATATAACGAAAATATAAAGGATACCTTAAATTGGCTAGATTCTACAGATACAGCTTTAGGACAGGTAAATGATTCTCTTCAAAGAGTTAGAGAACTTATGATATCAGCAGGAAATGCTGCTTATGGTTCTGATGAAAAAAAAGCTATAAAAGATGAAATAAATGAAAAGGTTAGTGAGATATCTCAGATACTTAATACTAACTTTGATGGAAGATACTTATTTGGAGGAAATAAAACAACTTCTAAACCAGTAACTGTTACAGAAGATCCAACTACAGGAAACAATGTGTTGAATTTTTCAGGAAAAGATGGAGAGGTTTTACCTTTAAACAGTGGTAATTCCAATATAAATGCTCAAATAGATATGATAAAGAGTAAAATGTCTACAGAAATATCTCAAGGTGTTAGCATGGAGTATAATGTTTCAGCATCGGATGTATTAATGTTTAAAAGTGATAAGGGCAAAAATATAAATGTTATGGAGCTTTTAAGTGATATAACTAAAAATTTAGAATCTTCAGATGCTACAGAATCCAGTAAAATAACTGGAGAAAATTTAGCTGATTTAACAGCTACTATGGGTAACCTTTCAAAGATAATGGCTGAAGTAGGAGCTAAACAAAACAGAATGGAGTCTGCTAAATCTAAAAATGAGGATGAAAACTTTAATATGACAGAACTTTTATCAAAAACAGAGGATATAGACATAACAGAAAAGCTTATGCAATATTCAATGATGCAGACAGTTTATATGGCATCACTTCAGACTTCATCTAGAGTACTACAACCTTCTTTACTTGATTTCCTAAAATAATAGGAGGAAGATAAAATGGAATTAAAAACAAAACAGCATGGAACCTTCACTTATAATGAAGAGGAAGTAATAACCTTTAAAAAAGGAATAATGGGGTTAGAGAACTTAAAAAAGTTTATAATAGCTGATATAAAAGAAAATCCTGTATTTAAGATTCTTCAATCAATAGAAGATGAAGCTGTAGGACTGGTTGTAATTTCACCCTTTGAGGTTAAGAATAACTATGAAATAGATCTTAATGATGATTTAATCGAAAAGTTAAATATATCATCACCAAAAGAAGTTATGTTATATAATACAGTTACATTAAATTCAGACGTACATAAAATAACAGTAAATTTAAAAGCTCCTATAGTTATAAATATGGATAAAAAACTAGGTGAGCAGATAATAATAGATAAGGAAGAATATAAAATTAAGCATCCTTTGATTGAGAGGTGATTTAGATGCTGGTTATTACAAGAAAAAAAGGGGAAGCTCTACTTATAGGAGAAGACATAGAAATAGAGATTTCCAAAATACAAGATGGTTCTGTTAAACTGGCTATAAAAGCACCTAAAAATATCACAATCTTAAGAAAAGAACTTTATGACGAAGTCGAAAAAGAAAACAAAGAAGCCTTAACTTTTAATTTAGATATACTTAAAGATTTAAAAAAATAATCTTAAAGAGGTGGGGTAAATGGATATTAACGGAGTTAGTCAAGGGGGGCAACTAAACCTAGATTATTATTCAAGCAGTCAGACACCAAAGACTGAAATAAAAACTCAAACTGAGGATAAAAAAAATTTTACAGATAAAGATGTTAAAAAGGCTGTAGAAAAGCTTAATAAGCTTTTAGAGGATGAAGGAACCCATGCAGAGTATAAGGTTCATGATAAATTTAAGTACGATATAATGGTGAAAATAATAGATAACAAAACAAAAGAAGTAATACTTGAGGTACCACCTAAAAAAGTTTTAGATTTAATTGCTAGAATGGTAGAGCAGACTGAGTCCTTATTTGATAAAAAAGCTTAAACTTAAGGTGGTGATTCTATGGAGTTTAAACTAAATAAAATAGATACTGACTTAAGAAGAAAGCTTCAAGAAAAAACTGATGATCATAAGGTTCATGGAAAAACAGGAATAACAGTAGAAGCATATAACGAGGAAAAAGAAAAATTTAGAAAAGATAAAAATTTCAAAGATATATTGGAAGATAAAAAGAAAACTAAAAAAGAAAAAAAGATAGTAATTGATGGAGTAATGGTAGACAACCTTCAAGTTGAAGGAGAAAAAGAAGTATCAGAAAACTCCAAAGGGGTATTTATAGATACAAAAAAATAGGAGGAATAATATGTACCCAAATGCAGTTAATGTATATAAAAATAATTCAGTTAATTATGCTTCAAAAGAGCAACTTCTAATAATGTTAGTAGATGGAGCTGTAAAATTCGCAAAAAGAGCTAAAGAGGCTATAAATAAAAAAGATATAAAAAACGCTCATGAATACCTAACAAGAACTCAAGATATATTTACAGAACTAATGATAAGCCTAGACAGAAATGCAGGTGAATGGGCAAATAATTTATTTAATGTATATGAGTTTATAAAAAATGAGCTTTTTCAAATAAATATGGAAAAAAGCGAAGAAAGATTAGACAAGCTTATGCCAGTAATTGAAGACGTAAGAGATACATGGCATGAGGCTTATAAGCTATCGAAGAAGTAGCAGTTAATAGTTAATAGTTAATAGTTAATAGTTAATAGTTAATAGTTAATAGTTTCGGAAGAAATTCAGTACAGCTGAATTTCCACAATAACTAGTCACTGTTCACAATTAACTCTTAACTAAAAAAGAGGGAGTGATATAATATGGCAAGTATTTCATCGACATCGTCTACAACCAGTACATCCTATAATAGAATAACAGGGCTTGCTACTGGGTTAGATACAGATGCTATGGTAAAACAAGCTATGCAAGCTTATCAAACTAAGGTTGACCAAGCAAAACAAGCTAGAGATTTACAAATATTTAAGCAAACTTTATATAGAGACTCAATAAAAGATTTGAGAAGTCTATTTACTAAATATACTGATATTGCTAAAGCTGACTCGTTACTATTAACGAAGAATTATGGAACTTCTAAGTTTACAAGTACAGATGAAAATGCGGTAACAGCTGAAGGTCTAGCAGGAGCTAAAATTGGTAACTATAAAGTTAAAGTGGAAAGTTTGGCGAAGCCAGCTAGAGTGGAAGTTGGGGACTTAGAATCTCTTAAAGGAAAAGTTATAAGTGTAGCTGCAAATGGTAAAAGTGTAGATATTGATTTAACCAACGCTAGTGATATTATAGCAACAATTAATGCAAAGATGAAAAATGCAGGAGTAGAAGCAAAAGTAAGTAAAAGTGATTTAAGTGGGAAGTTTATTTTCGAAACTTCATCAACAGGTTCAAGTCAAGATATTTCAGTGGCTATAGACAGAAGTACAACCAGCACTATGGGAGTTAAGTTAGAAGATATTAGTGGTAAAAATGTCACGTTTAATATTAATGGAACAGAAGTGAAACTAGACTTAACTACAAGTTTGGATGGAAAATCTACTGATGAAGCTGTAACTATACTACAAGATATGTTAACAGATAAAAAGATTACTGTATCTAAAGGAGAAGATGATAAGTTAGTATTCCAATTTAAATCATCTGGTAGTGCCAACATATTTTCATTAAGTGAAGATACGGCTGAAGATGGCCCGAAAAGTATAGCTAATGGAACTCCCGTAACATCTGAGGCAAGCGAACTTAAGGGTATAGGTGAGAAAGCCAAGGTTGAGATAACAGATTCCTATGGTAATACAGATACAAATGAATATGATTCAAACACTTTCATTATAGATAATGTAAAATTCACAGTAGCAGACGTAACTAGTTCTGCTGTAAGCATAGTTGGTAAAAATGATGCAACTGCACTTAAAGATAAACTTGTAGAGTTTGTCAATGACTATAACAAAGTAATAGAAAGTATAACTACAAAATTAAATGAGAAAAAAGATCTTAACTATAAACCACTAACTGATTCACAAAGAGAAAGCATGACAGACGATCAAATAGAGAAGTGGGAAACCAAAGTTAAACAAGGTTTATTAAAAAGAGATAACGACTTAACTCAAATAACTTCAGATTTAAGGAGAGCTTTTACAGACTCTATACAAGGAACGGGATTAACTCTAAAGCAGTTAGGAATAGATTTCAGTAGTGATACAACTAAAGCTGGACAATTAGTAATAGATGAAGATAAGCTAACCACATCACTTGAACAAAATGCTGATGAAATAGTTAATCTATTTGCAAAATCAGCGCCAAGTAATTTAACCAATAAAAGTGAAATTTACAATAATTCTGGGATATTTCAAAGAATTAAAACTATACTTAATAATTCCGTAATGACATCAGCATCAACATTTTTACAAAGAGTAGGTTATGAAGGAACTGCTACCTATTCAGATAATGATATGACAGATGATCTATTAAAAAGAGAAAAACAAATAAAACTTCTAGAAACTAACTTAAAGAGTAGGGAAACAAAACTATATCAAAAGTATGCTACTTTGGAAAAGATAATGAATAATTATAATGCACAAAGCAGCTGGCTTACACAGCAGTTTAGTAGCTAGATATGATTATGAATTATAATTATAGAAAAGAAGCATTAAACATTCAGAATAAATTTCTCGAATTAATAGAAGAAGAAGATTTTAATGGTATAGAAAGTCTTATTAATAGAAGAAAAGAATTTTATATAGAGTATGCTCAGTATAACAAAGAGGAACTTAAAGAATTCTTAAATTCTAAAGAGTATAAGGATTCAGAAATAAAAATAAACATGGCTTTTAATTTGGCAAAAGAAAAAGTTAAACAAGAAATTGATAGGATTAAAATATCAAGAAATGCATCAAAACAATACCAGAGTAATGTTGCATACAGAAATGGATTTTTTAATAAAAAAATTTAATTTTTTTATTAAAAGTGTAAAGTACTATTAGATAATACCGATAATTAAGTATAAATAATAAATAAGTTAGTAAGACTTAAGGTCTTAACTATAAATAAAAAATATCAAGACATGGATGTCTTGATACAAAATTCAAGGAGGAATTTATTATGATAATTAATCACAACATGGGAGCATTAAATGCTAACAGAATGATGGGTATTAACCAATCAAATGCAAGTAAGTCAATGGAGAAATTAAGCTCAGGTTTAAGAATAAACAGAGCTGGAGATGATGCTGCAGGTCTTGCTATATCAGAAAAAATGAGAGGTCAAATCAGAGGTCTTGATCAAGCATCTGCAAATGCACAAGATGGTATTTCAATGGTTCAAACTGCAGAAGGAGCTTTAAATGAAACTACTTCAATTCTTCAAAGAATGAGAGAGTTGTCAGTTCAATCAGCAAATGATACAGCAACTAACGATGATAGAACTGCAATACAATCAGAAATGGATCAATTAACAAATGAAATTGATAGAATTGGTAATACAACTCAATTTAATACTAAAAATCTTTTAGATGGATCTATGGGGAAGGCTGTAAACACAGCAGTAGCAAATGTAAATACAAGTAGTGTTTTAAAATCAGGCGGTGCAGTAGCAGCAGATACAGATACATTAGTTAGTTTACAAGATAAAGATGGAAATAGTTTAGGTATAACAGCTACTGATCAAATAACAATATCTTATGTTAGTAATGGAACTACAGTATCTAGTACTGTTGCAGCTGGAACACTTACGGTTGCAGATTTAGATGACTCGAGGTATACTATGACTACAAATGCTTCAGGAAATTTAGTAGCTACAGCTACAGGTACTGGTATATCTAATGCTATAGGTGGGCTTACTATTACAGTGAAAGATTCAGCAGGAGTTACTAAAACTGCAGCTACAAATGCATTATCATCTTTCGCTGAAACGACAGCAGCAGCAGATATAAGAACAGATGGAAGAGCTACTCTTCAAATTGGTGCTAATACTAATCAAAATTTAAGTATTGATATGAATGATATGAGAGCAGCTGCCTTAGGAGTATCTGGACTTAAAGCTTCAACTCAAACACAAGCAAATGTAGCAATTAAAGTAATTGATACTGCTACACAAAAAGTTTCATCTGAAAGAGCAAAACTAGGAGCTTACCAAAATAGATTAGAACACACAATAGCTAACTTAGGAACTTCAAGTGAAAACTTAACTTCAGCTGAATCAAGAATCAGAGATGTAAACATGGCTAAAGAAATGTCTACATTCTCTAAGAATAACATTCTTAGCCAAGCTGCTCAAGCAATGCTTGCTCAAGCTAACCAACAACCTCAACAAGTTCTTCAGTTATTAAGATAAGCAGTGAACCAATTTTAGTCTTTTTCTAAAATTGTGTGAATCACTCACTCATTCGACGCAAGGAGAAGGAGTTTCTTTAAAATTGTAGAATTGATAAGAGAAATTTTAAGAAGTCAGGGTGGATGCCTTGGCTTCTTTCTATATAATAAGGTGCATTAGAAGGATAGGAAAATAAAATCAACTGAAGATATGATTAAAGATTTAAATGATATTAAGGTTTTGAAAAATTATAAAAGATATGAGGATTATATCGGTGTATAAGAAGAAATTTAAGCGAAGTTTACTCATTCATAGAAACAGTTATAAAAGTAACTGATGAAATAAGTAATGATAGCAACTTTTTGAAGAAACATGGAAATGAAATGCCGTTTTATAGTGTTGCTTTTTTCATGCAATAATTTTGTATGATCGATGGTTTAAGACCACAGAGAATAAAGCATCTCTTAAAAAGAAAGAATATATAAAATCTGATGCTGAACTGTCAAAAGTACATGATAAGATAATTGAGATAAGAGATAGAAATAGCTCATTATGAAGAAGATTTGCTTGGTTGGGATGATGTGTTTATACAATTAAATGAAAATAATAATCAAGTAATTTTAAACAGTCAATGGATTACTGAGTCTTAGATTCAAGGTGAAATAAATTTAAAACAAATATTAGAATGCATAAAATCAGTAACTGAACTATGAATGAGAGTACTGATTCTCACGAATTAAAAAATATACAAATTTAAGATAACTAATTTAGCAACTCAAGTTAAAATATTGGATGAGGAAAGTCAAATAGGAAGTTGTTAATTTTATAGTTGGAAAGTGAAAAAATAATTGAAAAATTTCGATTCTATCAATCTATATTATATAGCATATATCACTTTAGGAATATATCACACATAGTATATAAGAAATAATAATAAATTTGTTTAATATATTTATAAATGAGTAATAATATTATTGAGGTGATTGAGATTATGTCAATGTATGTTAAAAAACCGATACCTGTTGAGGCTGAGCAATATAGATATGGATTGGAAGATGGATTTGATGAGGTTGAGGTTGCAATTAAGTCTGGATTAGATATTAATAATTATATTAACCCTATGGAAATAGATAAAATTCCATTTATAAAAACTTTAGAGGGAAAGCATTATATTAGTAGAGGTGATTATATAATAACTGGAGTAAATGGAGAGAAATATCCATGCAAAAAGCAGATATTTTTAAAAACCTATACGTTGGTTACTCAATAGGATTTATAGGATTATTATTTATATAGATTTTATTGTTTTTTAGTAGAAATGATTTCCAATTATTATTCTCTACTTCAACAATAGCGTGAATATTTAATATAAGAATTTCATCTCTATTTTTTTGATTATAAGGAGAAGACTTAGTTTCATATAAATACTGATGAAACTTTAATATTTCTGCTGTACTTCTATACTCAATCCAGTTTTTATGAAAAGCAAAGGTTGCCTTTAGTGATGACAAAATTGCTGTAATAGAACCCATTAGTGCAATAGCATATTTAATCCAAAAGAAACTATCAATAAATAGAGTTGTAAATGGAATCGTTGAAGCTATAAAGATATCAAGTGCTGTTAAGAAAGAATACCATCTTTTATACAAAACTGATTTTGTATCATAGTAAGAATAATTATCAATCAAGTATTTTTTTGCACTATTTTTGTTACTTTCACTCATATTATACCGCCTTATACCTATTTAATAATCTCTTGCAATCCATTCTATAATTTTAGAGATTTCTACAGAAGAATTGACACTGAATATTTTTTCTTTTAAGTAATTTGGAAGTCTGTCATCGGAAGATATGTCGATGCTTTTATCAATTAAAATAGAATATAATCCTCTTATTTGACCTTCCTTTGTTAGTTGAATGGCGTGGTCTATCTCCTTTTGGACATATTTGCTATTTAGAGAATAATTCGAAACCACTAAAATAAATAAGTCTGTATAGTTTAGCTTTTCTAAGACTTCTTCCATTGTTATTTTTGAATTCTGATCATAATACCATATATTATATTTGGAAGATAATGGACTTAAATTATCGTCCATGATATTAATATTAAATTTATCATAACTGCTATAAGATAAAAAAATATCTATCATTTACAATCACTCCATATGAAATAATAGTATATTTTATGTGATAGAAGAGACATATATGATAGTTAATTGGAAATAAATAGCTGATGATTGAATATTAAATCTAGAACTAAACTTAATAATTAATTCCTTATCTTTTTTAGTAATTGTTAGAAATTTGGGTTAGATATGGACTAGCATTACTATATAATCTGTTAAGGTTGATTCAGTAGCAACCTCAGTCAGCCAAAGTCCTCCTTCGGAATGATGCCCGGGCACGGACTAGCTCTTAATTCTCAAGTAAACAACTGGATGTGATATAAATGAAGGAAAATGATGAGATTAAAAAGAAATTAGAGGAAGAACTTAAGTGGGTAATTTATAGACAAAAAATGCTTAATATCATAGAAGAAAAGCTTCTTAAAATGAAGGAGTTAGCAACTAAGGCTAAAGATGATAATATTACTTCAGAGGAGCTAAAAAATATACAAATGAATATAGATAAACTAGCTACTCAAATAAAGGCATTAGATGAGGAAAGTAGATTGTAACTAAGATGGATTTGAAATAGCAATATCAGTCCAACAAAGTCCTCCCTCAGAATGATGCCCGGGCACGGACTAGCCCCAAAAACAAGTTGTCTCTGATAGCTTGTTTTTTAGTTTCTGAAATTC
The DNA here is from genome assembly GCF_002320975.1 of Clostridium sp. UBA1652. Lineage (NCBI taxonomy): Bacteria > Bacillati > Bacillota > Clostridia > Eubacteriales > Clostridiaceae > Clostridium > Clostridium sp. UBA1652. The sequence goes on along the minus strand of NZ_DCLI01000079.1, from coordinate 2,808 downwards.
TCTAAAAGAATTTCTACCTTCACTTTTAACTATTCTCTATTAACTCTTAACTCTTATCAACCTCAGTTGGACAAAGGTCGCCATTTGAATGATGCCAGATCATAGAGGAGGTATATAAAAAAACGAAAATTCTTTTGAGAATTTTCGTTTTTATTTTAATAACTAATTCAATAGGTCAGTTAATTAAGTATATCTTCTTCTGAAAGTCCGGTTGCAGAAATTATATCCTTTACTGATAAACCAAGTTTTAAAAGGTTTTTTGCTGTTTCTAATTTACCTTTAAAATCTCCTTCTTTAAGCCCTTTTTCAAGTCCTTTTTCAAGTCCTTCTTTAAGTCCTTCCTTAAGTCCCTCTTTCCTTGCTTCTTCTCTAGCACCTTCAAGCATTGATCTTTCATCTAGTATCTTTTTCATTCTAAGTTCTGCTAATCTAACAGTTTCTGGGTCTCTGCTTAAGAAATCTAATACTGCTATAGCTTTTCCAATCACCGGTTCTGCCATTTCGATTCCCTCCCTTCCTGGATTTGTTAAGAAAGTTAACCATCCATCTAAACTATTGTCTATTTCAGGATTTTGGCTTAAAAACTTTGGTAGTTCTACAAACTGTATTTCAAGTAAGTCTGTTAACTGACTTTTTGCCTCATCTTCATATAAGTGATATATATTATGATATTTTTCGCTATCTATATAGTTGAAATTTAAGATATTTATAGTTATTGTTTTATTTAAGTCTTTATAGTTTTCGCCTCTTTTAATCTGATTTGAGTATAAACGTGACCAGTAAAATAAGGTTCTCTTAATCATGTTATATTTGTTTATTAGCTGAATCTCTACGTTTATGTGTGTACCGTTATCAGTAACAACTCTTACATCTAGAACACCTATTTTATCATCTACTACATCAATATTATTTAATTTTGTATCAACATACTCAACCTTTTCTATTTTTTGTTTTTCTGTTTTACTTAAAAGAGAATTTAAAAAACTAATTAATATCTCTTCATTTTCTGGACTACCAAATATTTTTTGAAATACTACGTCGTTTTTAGGGTCTAAAATATACTCTTTATCCTCATTCATTTGATCACTTCCTTTTACTTATATTATACCCAATTTTAATTAATATTTCATCTAACATTTAGCATAAATATCTATTTTGGTAGCTTGTTTTTAGTTTATGAAATTCTCTAAAAGAATTTCTACCTTAACTATTAACTCTTCTCTCTTAACTGTTTCTCTTATTCATTATCAAGAAAAGCTTCTATATTACGATAAATAAAGTAATTAAAATTGATTGAGAAATACAGATAATTTGTCAATTGAATAAGTAGCAAATGTAAATTGCTTTTTTAATTCTCAATTCTTAATTCTCAACTAAACAACTGGATGTGATATAAATGAAGGAAAATGATGAGATAAAAAAGAAATTAGAGGAAGAACTTAAGTGGGTAATTTATAGACAAAAAATGCTTGATATTATAGAAGAAAAGCTTCTTAAAATGAAAGAGTTAGCAACTAAGGCTAAAGATGATAATATAACTTCAGAGGAGCTAAAAAATATACAAATTAATATAGATAAACTAGCTACTCAGATAAAGGCATTAGATGAGGAAAGTAGACTGTAAGAAAGATGGATTTGAAATGTAATACATCTTTTTAAAAGTTGACAACTTATAGTTAGTCTTATGAGTGAATATGAAACTTGACTTTTTTGAAGTTTCCTCAAAAAGGATTGGGTATATAAGATAAAAGAAGAGGATTTAATATTAGTGGATAAGTCGTATATTCTTTCAGACTTTGAGGAAGAGGAATCTGATATTTTATATAAAGTAAATATTGATGGAGATGAGATAATATTTTATGTACTTCTAGAATTTCAGTCAAAGGTAGATTTTCAAATGCCTATGAGGTTATTATTTTATATGGTAGAAGTTTGGAGAGATATTCTTAAAAATACAGATAAAGTTGAGAGGAAAAGAAAAACTTTTAAGCTTCCAGCAATAGTACCTTTAGTTTTATACAATGGTAAAAACAATTGGACTGCAAAGACAGAATTTAAAGAAATATTAAGTGGCTCTAACTTGTTTGAAGATAATATACTTAACTTTAATTATTCTTTATTTGACATTAATAGATATACTGAAGAAGAACTTTATAATGTAGCAAATTTAGTTTCTGCTGTATTTTTATTAGATCAAGAAATGAACGAAGAAGAACTTGTAAGAAGATTAAGAAAAATTATATATATTTTAAAGAAAATTTCGCCAGAACAGTTTACTATATTTAAGCAATGGTTGAAGAAAATAGTAAAGCCAAGATTGGCAGAAGATTTACAGAAAGAAGTTGAAGATGTATTAGACAAATCTAATCAGGAGGAGGTAGACTTTATGGTTAGCAATTTAGGAAAAACTATAGAAAAATTAGAAAAGAAAGCGACAGAAAGAGGTTTGGAAAAGGGCTTGGAAAAAGGCTTGGAAAAAGGTTTGGAAAATGGAAAAATAGCTGTGGCGAAAAACCTTTTGAAAATGGGGTTCACAGTTGAACAAGTATGCACTGCAACAGAACTAGGTAAAGAAGAGATAGAGAGAATAAAAAAAGAATTAACACATTAAACTATAAAAGATTTAAAAACAGCCAACTTGCTTATAATTGTAAAGCAAGTTAGCTGCTTTTTATTCTATAACTGTACAGCTCTTACTAACAATCTTAGAAACCTCAGTCAGCCAAAGTCCTCCATAGGAATGATTTTCAAGCACGGACTAGCCCAAAAAACAAGTTGTCTCTGAAGCAATGTCATTAAGTTAATGTT